>NZ_JBEXZS010000118.1:0-3529 GCF_040593685.1 Methylobacterium sp. EM32
GATTTCAACCTTAGATTCGGCTTGGCCGCGCACTGCACGGCGTTTTCCGGCGAACGAATCAAATCCGTTAAGGCCGTAGCCCGCAGAGGGGGGAGGGTTCAGAGCGTCGTGCCTTACGCGGCTTCCGCGTGCGGCCGCACCACCACCGGATCGGGCGCGTGCGCCACCTCGGGGTTGAGCGCGAAGTCGAACCGGATGGTCGAGAACGGCCCGTCCAGCCCCGCCGCCTTGATCGCTGCCGGGTCGGTGACGCGCACCACGTCGGCGATCAGGCCGTCGCGGGTGGCGAAGGCGAAGTCGTCGTGCAGGTAGGGATCGTCCGAGAGGTTGATCTGCGTCGTCAGCTGCCGGTGGCCGGGGCCCGAGACGAAGAAGTGGATATGGGCCGGGCGCTGGCCGTGGCGGCCGAGCTGGTCGAGGAGCTTCTGGGTCTGTCCCTGCGGCGGGCAGCCATAGCCCTTGGGCAGGATGCTGCGGAAGCGGTAGCGGCCTTCCGCATCCGTCTCGATGCGCCTGCGGAGGTTCCAGGGGCTCTGGCCCTTGTCGAAGACCGAGTAGTTGCCGAGCGTGTTGGCGTGCCAGACATCGACGATGGCGCCCGCCACCGGCGCGCCGTTCTGGCCCGTCACCTGACCCTCGACGATCAGCACCTCGCCGTCCTCCGGGTCGTCGTCGAGGCGCGCCTCGCCCTTCGCCAGCGGCGCGCCGGCGACGTAGAGCGGGCCCTCGATGGTGCGCGGCGTGCCGCCCTCGATCCCGGCCGCCCGCTCCTTGGCGTCGATGCACAGGTCGATGAAGTGCTCGATGCCGAGACCTGGCATCAGCAAGCCGAACTCGTTCTTCTGACCGGTCTCGGTCAGGTAGCTCATCGCGGTCCAGAACTCGTTCGGCGTCACGTCGAGATCCTCGACGATCCGGCAGGCATCCTCGACGACGCGGCGCACGATCTGCTTCATGCGCGGGTTGCCGGCCTCGGTCGCGAGGCCCGCGACCTTGTCGAACAGGGCTTGAGCTTCGGCGGAACGGGTGATCGGAGACGGGGTGGTCATCGGCGTTTCCTCTCTTGTGGTTGAGTGAAGGGTCATCCGAGGTCGCCCCCGGCCACCGGCAGGGTCACGCCGGTGACGTAGGAGGCCTCGTCGGAGGCGAGGAACAGGATCGCGGCGGCCTGCTCGGCGGCGGTGCCGTAGCGGTGCATCAGGCTCGACGCCTTGGTCTGGGCCACCACCTCGGCGATCCAGGCCCGCTCCTGCTCGCTCGGCGGGGTCGGGTTGCGGGCGATGCGCCGGGGCGGCGCCTCGGTGCCGCCGGGCGCCACCGCGTTCACCCGGATGCCGTGCTCGGCGTATTCGACGGCCAGGCAGGCGGTGATGGCGTTCACCCCGCCCTTGGCGGCGGCGTAAGGAACGCGGTTGACGCCGCGCGTGGCCACCGACGACACGTTGACGATGCTGCCGCCCCCATTCGCCAGCAGGTGCGGCAAGGCCGCCCGGCAGCACCACAGGGTCGGGAACAGCGAGCGCCGGATCTCGGCCTCGACCTCGTGCGGGGCGTAATGCGCGAACGGCTTGAACCAGATCGAGCCGCCAACATTGTTGACCAGCACGTCGAGCCGGCCGTATCGCGCCACCGCCGCGTTCATCACGCGCTCGCAGCCCTCGAACGTCTCGACGTCGGCGAGCTGCACGGCGGCCTTGGCGCCGAGGTCGCGGGCCTCGGCGGCGGTCTCTTCGACGATCTCCGAGCGGTCGGTGAGGAGGAGGGCGGCGCCCTCGCGGGCGAGCCGTAAGGAGACCTCGCGGCCGATGCCCTGCGCGGCGCCGGTCACCACCGCGACCTTGCCCGAGAAGCGGTTCGGCGAGACGAAAGCGCTCTTGTCCAAGGCGGTCATGCCCCGCCCCCGACGCCGCTCGCCGCGAATTTCTCGTAGTGGAAGCTCGCCGGACTCAAGCCTCGCTCGGCGAAGGTCTTGCGGACCGCGTCGACCATCGCGGGTGGGCCGCACAGGTAGGTGTCGATGTCGCCGCCATGCAGGTGCGTGTCGGCCAGATGCTCGGTGACGTAGCCCTTTTTCGCGTGACGGCTGTCCGAGGACGCCACGCAGGTCTCGAAGCTGAAGCCTGGAATCGCTGCTGCCGCCTCTTCCAAGGCCTCCGTCTCGACGAGGTCGGCATCGTGGGTGACGCCGTAGACGAGGTGGATCGGCTGGTCCGCCCCGGTCTCCACGACCTTGCCGAGCATCGACAGGAACGGCGCCAGGCCGGTGCCGCCGGCGAGCATCAGCACCGGGCGGCGGATCTCGCGGAGGTAGAAGCTGCCCGAGGGGCCGGTCAGGTCGAGGGTGTCGCCCTCCCGCGCGCCCTCCGCCAGGTAGGTGCTCATCAGCCCGCCCGGGATGTTGCGGATCAGGAACTCGGCCTTCGCGCTCCCGGGGACCGAGCTGAACGAGTAGGAGCGCGCGAGGGCGCTGCCCGGCACCGCGATGTTGACGTACTGCCCCGGCAGGAAGCCGACCGGCTCCTCGGTCTCGAGCGCGAGCCCGAAGGTGGTGTCGGACAGCCGCCGGACCGCCGCGACCCGGCCCTTGAGGGCGGCGGCCTTCGTCTTGCAGACCTCCGAGGAGGCCGCGATAGCGAGCACGAGGTCGGTCTGCGGCCGCATCTGGCAGGCGAGGCCGTAGCCCTCGGCCGCCTCCTCGTCGGTCAGCGCGTCCTCGATGTAGCTGCCCGGATCGAACCGGCCGGATTCGCACCGGACCCGGCAGGTGCCGCAGGCGCCGTCGCGGCAATCGAGCGGGATGTTGATGCCGAGGCGGTAGGAGGCGTCCGCCACCGTCTCGCCGGGGCGGCAGGCGATGAAGCGGGTGACCCCGTCCTCGAAATTAAGCGCGATCTGGTTCACGGCGCCCTCCCTAGATGTGATAGACGTCGATGACGTGGTGGATGTAGTCGTTCTTGAGGACGACCTTCTTGGTCTTGATCAGCGGCGCCTCGCCGCTGGTATCGAGGGTGTAGAACGACGTGCCGAAATGGGTATCGACCGTCTTGTAGCGGTAGTTGAAGGTGAGCCAGTTGAAGCGGAGCTTGCACCTGGTCTCGTCCTGCTCCAGGATCTCGACGTTGGAGATGTTGTGCGAGGTGCGCGGCTCCGGCAGGCTGGTGGCGCTGGAGCGCTCGGTGCGGATGCGGAAGACCCGGTCCTCCAGGCCGCTGCGGCTGTCGTAGTAGATCAGCGAGACGTCGGTTTGCGGGTTGCTGACGAGCTGGTCGTCGTCGTCCCAGGACGGCATCCAGAACTCGACGTCGGGGGCGTAGAGCGCCAGCCAAGCGTCGAAGTCGCGGTCGTCGAGGAAGCGGGCCTCGCGGTAGAGGAATTGCTGCACCTGCTCCAGGGTGAGGGGCATCGGAGGGCTCCTTGAGGGCGTGCGGGGGCGCTCGGCGCCCCGGAGGGGGCGGCGCCGTCGGTGTTCTGAGTCGACGTTCGCAGGTAGGGCCTTTTCCCCTCCCCCTTGTGGGGAGGGGCTAGGGGT
>NZ_JBEXZS010000119.1:0-7285 GCF_040593685.1 Methylobacterium sp. EM32
GCCCCCGCGCTAGCACAGGCCCCGGACCCCAGGATCCGGAGCCGCCCCTTGCCCGACGACCGCCAGCCGCCGCCCCGCTTCAACGGCGCCCGCTACTGCCTGGAGGCCAATGCCCGGGAGCAGGGCGACAAGCCGGCGCTGATCATGGTCGGCGATCATGGTCGCACCGACGTCATGACCTTCGCGCAAGTCGACCGGGCGGTGCGCGGCGTCGCGGCGGGTCTTCGCGGTCTCGGCCTGCCGGCGGGCGCCCGGGTGATGATCCGCATGGGCAACGACGCGGATTACGTGATCACCTACTTCGCGGCGCTCGCCGCCGGGCTGGTGGCGCAGCCCTCCTCGCCCCAGCTCACCGCCGGCGAGGCGGCGTTCCTGATGCAGGATTCCGGCGCCGCGGTGATCGCCGCCGCCGACGACTGCCCCCTCGACCCGGAGGCCTGCCGCGGCCGGATCGTGCTGCGCCGCGACGACATCGCCCGCCTGCGCGAGGGAGCGCCGCTCGAGGCTTACGCCGACACCGCCGCCGACGATCCGGCGACGTTGGTCTACACGTCGGGCACCACCAGCCGGCCGAAGGGGGTGCTGCACGCCCACCGCACCCTCTGGGGCCGGCGGCCGATGCACGATTTCTGGCTCGGCCTGCGCGAGGATGACGTAGTGCTGCATGCCGGCACCATGAACTGGACCTACACCCTCGGGGTCGGCATCCAGGATCCCTGGGCGCGCGGCGCCACCACGGTGCTCTATAACGGCCGGCGCGATCCCGCCCTGTGGCCGGCGCTGATCGCCCGCCACCGCGCCACGCTGTTCGCGGCGGTGCCGAGCCTCTACCGCCAGATCCTCAAATACGCCGACCTCGCCGCCCACGACCTGTCGTCCCTGCGCCACGGCATCACGGCGGGCGAGGCGCTCTCGCCCCAGCTCCTCGCCGAATGGCGCGAGACCACCGGCACGCCGCTCTACGAGGCGCTCGGGATGAGCGAGATCTCGACCTACATCTCGACGAGCCCCCTCGTGCCGATCAAGCCCGGCTCGCCGGGCAAGCCGCAGCCGGGGCGGCGCGTCGCGATCCTCCCCGTCGCGGGCGCGCCGGAGCCGCTGCCGGCGGGCGCGGTCGGGCTGCTGGCGATCCACCGCTCCGACCCGGCCCTGATGCTCGGCTACTGGAACCGCCCCGACGAAGAAGCGGCGGTGATGCGGGGCGACTGGTTCACCGGCGGCGACCTCGCCTCATTGGATACCGACGGCTACGTCTGGTTCGAGGGCCGCAACGACGACATCATGAACGCCTTCGGCTACCGGGTGTCGCCGAACGAGGTCGAGAGCGTGCTGATCACGCATCCCGACGTGCAGGAGGTCGCGGTGACCGAGCTCTCCGTACGCGACGACGTGCGGGTGATCGCCGCCTTCGTGGTGCCGAAACCGGACGCCGCGCCGCAGCGGGACGCGCTGCTGGCCTGGTGCGGCGAGCGGCTCGCCGCCTACAAGTGCCCGCGCGAGGTCGTCTTCCTGGAGGCGCTGCCGCGCACCCCGAACGGCAAGGTGCAGCGTAAGCGGCTGGCGGCGGGGTAGGAGTATGAATGGCGAGGTCCCACCGCCGAGATGCCGTCCAGGCCTCGCTCCCTCCCCGCATCTGTCACGCTCCGCGTCATCCCGGGGCTCGCCGCAGACGAGAACCCGGGATCCATAGCCGCTGACGTTGGCGGACGAAGCGGATCGCGCGCCGCTCTCTCCTGAACCGTCGGCGGTTATGGATCCCGGGTTCCGCTGCGCGGCCCCGGGATGACATGGAGGGTGCTGCGACCGTCGTGGCTCGGCAACGAAGCCGACGCAGGTGAGCCAATCGGGATCAGGTCCCCCGCCGCCCCGCATTCCGCGCCAGCACCAGCAACGCCCGCTCGGGCAGCCGCACCACCCCACCGGCCTTCACGCTCTCCCGCCCGGCCGGGCGGCCATCCGCCACCGTCGTGTCGAAGAGCGGCACCCACGGCCCGCCGATCACCGGGGCGAGCCGGAAGTCGAGGGGCCCCTCCCCCGCATTGGCGAGGATCAGGAGGCGGCGCCCGTCGGGGGCGTCGTTGCCGATCTGCATGCCGAAGGCCCGGCGCTCGCCGTCGCCCCAGGCGCCGTCATCCATCTCGGCGCCGCAGGGCGAGAGCCAGTGCACGTCCTTGAGACCACCCGACGCCACCGCCTCGCCGGTGAGGAACTTTCGCCGCCGCAGGGCGCGGTGGTCGCGGCGCAAGGCCAGGAGGTTGCGGACGAAGGCGGTCAGGCTCGGATCGCTATAGTCGTTCTCCCAGTCGACCCAGGAGGTGGCGTTGTCCTGGCAATAGGCGTTGTTGTTGCCGCCCTGCGTGCGCGAGCGCTCGTCGCCCATCAGTAGCATCGGCACGCCCTGCGCCAGCAGGATCGTGGCGAGCAGGTTGCGCTTCTGGCGCGCCCGGACGCTCAGGATCATGGCATCGTCGGTCGGGCCCTCGACGCCGTAGTTGCGCGAGACGTTGTGGCCGTGGCCGTCGCGGTTGCCCTCGCCGTTGGCTTCGTTGTGCTTCTCCTCGTAGGCGACGACGTCGGCGAGCGTGTAGCCGTCATGCGAGGCGATGAAGTTGATGCTGGCCGACGGCCCGCGGCCGGAGGCGGAAAAAATCTCCTTCGAGCCGGTCAAGCCCTGCGTCAGCTTCGGCAGCTGGCCGGCATCGCCGCGCCAGAACCCGCGGGCCGCGTCGCGGAACTGGTCGTTCCAGTCGCTCCAGCCGACGGGGAAGCCGCCGAGCTGATAGCCGCCCATGCCGACGTCCCACGGCTCGGCGATGAGCTTGACCCGCGACAGGAGTGGGTCCTGCGCCATCGCCTGCAGCACCGCGGCGCGGGGGGTGAAGTCGTGGGGGCTACGGGCGAGGCTCGAGGCGAGGTCGAAGCGGAACCCGTCGATCCGGTAGGTCTCGACCCAGTGGCGCAGGGAATCGAGCACCATCTGCATCACCCGCGGCACCGAGACGTCGAGGGTGTTGCCGCAGCCGGTGCAGTCGATGTCGCGGCGCGGATCCTCGGGGTTCAGCTTGTAGTAGCTGGCATTGTCGATGCCGCGGAACGACAGGCTCGGCCCGGTATGGTCGGCCTCGCAAGTATGGTTGTAGACCACGTCGATCAGCACCTCGATGCCTGCGGCGTGAAGCTGGCGGATCGCGCTTTTCAGTCCCGCCGTCCCCGCCGGCCCGAGGTAGCGCGGCTCGGGCGAGAAGTAGTTGAGCGGCGAGTAGCCCCAGAAATTCGTCAGGTCCTTCTCGACCAGGAAGCGGTCGTCGACGAAGGCCTGGATCGGCAGCAATTCGATCGCCGTGATGCCGAGGCGCACGAGGTGATCGACGATCGCCGGGTGGCCGAGCGCGGCGTAGGAGCCGCGCCAGGGCAGGGGCACGTCCGGGTGGGTCTGGGTCAGGGCCCGGACATGGGCCTCGTAGATCACGCTGTCGACGAGGGGATGGCGCAGGGGCGGATCGTCGTGGACCGGCGCCTCGGGCGCGGTGACGACGCCCTTCGGCATCATCGGGGCGCTGTCGCGCCGGTCGAGCGCGTCCTCGCGGTGGCTGCCGCGGCGATAGGGGTAGAGGGCGTCGTGCCAGCGCACGCGGCCCTGCAGCTCGCGGGCGTAGGGGTCGATCAGGAGCTTGTGCGGGTTGAAGCGGTGGCCGCGCCCCGGCTCCCAGGGGCCGTGCACCCGGTAGCCGTAGAGCTGCCCCGGCAGCACGCCCGAGAGGTAGCCGTGCCAGACGTCGTCGGTGCGCCGCGGCAACCGGACCACGTCGGTCTGGACCCGGCCGGTCGGGTCGAACAGGCACAGGTCCACCGCCGTGGCATGGGCGGAGAACAGCGCGAAATTGACCCCGCGCCCGTCGAAATGGGCGCCGAGCGGGCCCGCGGCGCCGTCGTCGAGTGCGATCATCCGGTCCGTCCACCCCTCGGGCGCGCCTGTTCGCCAGCGAACATGCCCGCGGAGCGCCCGGCTGCCAAGCTGAGGTGCGACAGCGATCCCCCGGCGAAGTCTTTTGAAACTCCGCCGGGGGATCGCTTTCGCCGGAAGGCCGTCCTCAGGCCGCGGCGCTCGCCGGCTCGGGGGAGGACGTCTCACGGGAGACGAGGGCCACCGCCTCCCGCAGGGTGTGCAGGCCCGCATCCGGCCGCGTGCCGGCGACCGAGAGGTGACGGCGATAGGGCCGCGCGCCCGGACGGCCGTTGAACAGGCCGAGCATGTGCCGGGTCATGGCGTGCAGGCGCACGCCCTCCTGGAGCCGCGCCGCGATATAGGGCTCGTAGGCGTGAATTGCCGCGAACGGATCGGCCACCGGCGCCGGCTGCCCGAACAGCGCGGGATCGACGCCGAGCAGCAGGGCCGGCTCCGCATAGGCCGCGCGGCCGAGCATGACCCCGTCGAGACCGACCCCGTCCCGCGGCTCCAGCTCGGCCTTCGCGGCGGCCAGGTCCGCTAAGCCGCCGTTGAGGGCGACCGGGAGGTCGGGATTCGCGCGCTTGAGGCGGTGGACCCGGCCGTAATCGAGGGGCGGGATGTCCCGGTTCTCCTTCGGCGACAATCCCTTGAGCCAGGCCTTGCGGGCGTGCACGATCAGCGCGTCGACCCCCGCCGCCCGCACCGCGGCGGTCAGTGCGTCGAGCGCCGCCTCCGGGTCCTGGTCGTCGACGCCGATGCGGCACTTCACCGTCACCGGCACCGAGACCGCCGCCTTCATGGCGGCGACGCACTCGCCGACGAGTCCCGGCTCGCGCATCAGGCAGGCGCCGAAGCGCCCGTCCTGCACCCGGTCGGAGGGGCAGCCGACATTGAGGTTCACCTCGCGGTAGCCGAAGCCTTCCGCGATGCGGGACGCCGCCGCGAGATCGTCCGGATCCGACCCGCCGAGCTGGATCGCCACCGGATGCTCCGCCGCGTCGAAGCCGATCAGCCGCTCCCGCGGCCCGTGCAGCACCGCGCCGGTCGTCACCATCTCGGTGTAGAGGAGCGCGCGGGCGGAGAGGGTGCGGTGGAACGCCCGGCAGTGGCGATCCGTCCAGTCCATCATGGGTGCTATGGAAAAGCGCCAAGGACTGAAATTGCTCGTTTTTTCAACCATGGCAACCACCTGACCCGACCCTCGTGCTGTACGATTTGAAGCCGTTTCCGGCGTTTTGAGCCGGTTTCTTGTCGAAAGTACAGCAATGCTGTACGTCCGGGGCCCATGCTGTACCGCGCATGGGGGCATCGTGGGAACCATCGTCGAGCGCAAGCGCAAGGACGGATCCGTCGGCTACCACGCTCAGGTGGTGATCCGGCAGGACGGCGCCACCCACCGCGAGACGAAGACCTTCGACCGCAAGGCGGCGGCCAACTCGTGGATCGCGAAGCGGGAACGCGAACTATCCGCGCCGGGGGCGGTGTCGGGCAAGAAGGCCGAGGACCCGACGCTCGGCGCGGCGATCGACCGGTACGTAGCCGAGAGCCGGCGCACCCTGGGGCGCACCAAGGCGCAAGTGCTGAAGACCATCAAGACGTTCGACATCGCGGACAAGCCGTGTTCGACCATCACCAGCGCCGACGTGGTCGCGTTCGCCACCGAGCTATCGGCCGGCCGGCAGCCGCAGACCGTCGCGAACTACCTCGCCCACCTCGGCAGCGTGTTTTCGATCGCGCAGGCGGCCTGGGGCTATCAGCTCGATCCCTCAAGCATGCAGGACGCCCGGAAGGTCACCTCGAAGCTCGGTCTCGTCGCAAAGTCGGCATCGCGCAGCCGCCGGCCGACGCTCGACGAGCTCGACCGGTTGATGACGCATTTCGGCGGAGTCCGGCACCGGCGGCCCGGCAGCCTGCCTATGCAGGCGATCGTAGCGTTCGCACTTTTCTCGACGCGGCGGCAGGAGGAGATCACCCGCATCGCCTGGGCCGATCTCGACGAAGAGGGCTCGTGGGTGCTGGTCCGGGACATGAAGAACCCGGGGCAGAAAATCGGGAACGACGTCTGGTGCGAGTTGCCGCCGGAGGCGCTGCGGATCGTCCAGGCGCAGCCGCGCGCCGGCAACCGGATCTTCCCCTACACCACCGACGCGATCTCGGCCGCGTTCACCCGGGCCTGCGCCTTCCTAGGGATCGACGATCTCACGTTCCATGACCTGCGCCACGAGGGCGTCTCGCGGCTATTCGAGATGGGCCGGACCGTGCCGCTGGCGGCGTCGGTCTCCGGCCACAAGAGCTGGTCGTCGCTCCAACGCTACACGCACATCCGCAAGGCGGGCGACCGGTATGCCGGCTGGCCCTGGCTCGCCGTGGTCACCGCGGAGGATCAACCGCAGAGCTGACGGCACTCTTTGCGCACGGCTTCGGCCCGCTCGTCGACCCAGCGCGCCAGATCGTTGAGGTGCACCCCCTTGGCCAATTTCTGGCTCGCCTCGATCCGGACCAGCGGCAGCGCGATCTCGCCGGCGGAGATCTTCCGCACCAGCTTCTCGGGCGTCAGGTGCGAGAAATAATCCCGGCGCACCGCCTCGATCGGGATCACCGCGGCGCCCCCATATTGCGCCAGCAGGAGAAACGCGGTGTTCATGGGCTCGGGCCTCGCGACGGGATTGACGATGGTGGAAGCTCGGGCGCGCGTTATCGTCACCCCTCCCCTGTCTGCTGGGTCGGGGCGGGGGTGGAGGCGGCCTGCGCGAGTAGCGCAGCGCGGTTCGGCCGTGTCGGCGGCGGCACCTTCTCGCCAACCTCGCGCGCTCGCGCTTGCCTGACGGCCTGTCGGATCAGCTCATCACGGCAGGCTGTCGTGGCGACGAGACCGCATGTCTCTCGCATGTGCGACCATACCCTGAACATATCCCCAGCTGTCAGCGTCGCCGCCTGATCGTAACCGCGCTCACCGGCCATGCCCGGCCTCCTCTCGTGCGAGAAGGGCGGAGAGGAGGGCGGCGATCAGGGCGAGGGCGAGAGACGGGCGGTTCCAGGCGTCGCCGATGTCGGCGTCGCCGACGCGGATCCGCGCACACCAGTTCGCGATGCCGATCGTGCCGTCCATGTCGAGGTAGGACCCCGGGAAAACCGAGTCGATCAACTTCATGGCGTGCTCAACCCGCTCCATTGGAGCGAACGAGATGTGGAACCACGTCCCGCGCCAGTTGCCCTCAATGGACGGGATCACCGTCCGCGCTAGAGCGTGTTATGAACTTATGACATAGCGTGAGCGTTGAGGTGGATGAGTGCTGATCGCCCCGCTTATCCATCCGACGTGTCTGATGAGGAATG
>NZ_JBEXZS010000120.1:0-16977 GCF_040593685.1 Methylobacterium sp. EM32
CCGAGGCCGAAGCGCGCTATCATGCTCACGTCGGCGACCAAGCCTTGGCCGCCTGACTCAAAACAATCTGCCTCCGAAAAACCCGGAGCGGTTCACGGATGCAGGCGCGTGGGAGGTCCCATCACGGACAACTTGACGATGTGCGATACGCCCGCAGCCATGGCCGCATCGATCAGCGCGATCTCGTTCGCAACCTGCCGAGTCGACGTCCCATGAGCGAGGAACAGTCGGTCCGCACCGCGTAGTGCCTCGGACAAGGTGGCGGGTGCATCGAAATCCACGACGGCCGAAGTGACATGCGCTGCTAGGCGATCAGTGTTTGGATCGCGTGTCAGCGCGACGATCTCGACCGGATCATTGATCAGGTTCTCAATCAGTTTGGCGCCGACCCGGCCAGTCGCTCCAGCCACTGCGATCCGTGGCTTATCGGGATATGATACGTTGTTTGACATAGATAGATCCTTCCAGATGCCTGGGAAATTTTGTGATATATCTAGATTTATATTTTATATATCTTGGATTTGTCCTCTTGCATTGAACGAAGGGCGCAAAATTGTTTCAGCGACAGAGGGGCGACCCGCATGTTCGAGAATCGCAGGCTGTCGAAGCCGGGCGGGGGTCGACGGCCGAGGCCGACACGAGGAACCCCGTCGAGATCGCGCCGGGGGTTCGATCGCCGCTCGGACGAGCGGCGTGGCGTCCGCGACGAGGCGTCCATGGCACCGCCTCTTCCATCCGAAACGCATAGGTCCGGTCGTTACAACCGGATGTTCGTCTTGACCGTCGCCCGTGGATCTCTGGTGGGGCTCAAGGCCGCCGCCTCGTCTCCAGACTGGCAGGAGCGGTGTGCGCCAGGGGCCGCGCGGCCGGCACTCCGGACTTCGCCGCGCTCTTCACCGTATCGGCGCCGTCAGGAGACGTCGCCCCGCCGGCGAACAGGCCACCGGGGCCCTCATTCGGCACCTCGATCCGCGCACCCCACACATCGATCATGTGCGTCTTTTGCGCGAGGGCGCTGCCGTCGGTCGCGGCAAGGATGGTCGCGACGAAGATCAGGCGGTACAACATCTGCATATCTCCGAAATTGCGCCATCCGTAATGCATGGCGCCTGTCTTTAATATAAATCGTCGGTCGCTATATATTATTATCGCAGAGTATATGCGGTAACATACATTCATTTGAGAGTTTCATACGAAGATATTAGATCTGTGGAGGAGATGCCGTTTGCGCGGCAGGATGAGCCGTCCCGCACCGTCGGGACCGCCTCATCCGCGGGACTTGCCCCCCTTCGGTGTTAGGGTAGCAGACCGCTCCACGATCACGCCGAAGACCGATCCTCGGCCGCAACGGGATTGCACGCTGACCGGATGGCCGATTGCCTGGGCGGTCTGGTGCACGATGTGAAGACCGAGGCCGAGCCCGGCTCCGTCGCGGCGCCCGGCCCGATCGAAGGCTTCGAAGATTCCGGTGAGGCGCTCCGGCGGAATGCCGGGCCCGTCGTCGTGGACCTCGATCGCGATCCGTCCTCCCCGCCGTCGGCACCCGATGACGACCTGTCCGCCCCGGCCTGCATACTTGACGGCGTTGCCGACGAGGTTGCGCAGGATCGTCGAGAGCATCGCGGCCTCGCTCTCCGCCCACAGGTCCGAGCCGCGCACGTGCAGCCGGACCCCGACCGCCTCGGCATAGGGTTGCCATTCGGCCGCGACCGCGGCGAGGAGGGGGCCGAGTGGCACCGGGCCGAGGCGCGGTGGCGCCCCACCGACCTGTGACGTGCGGGCGATGTCGTCGAGCTCGCGGCCGAGGCGCACCAGGGCGTCGCTGGCCAGACCGAGCCGCGCGGCAGCGCGCGGCGCGACGCCGTCGGAGACAGCGCGCTCGATGGCCATGAGGGCGACCTGAAGCGGCTGCTTGAGATCGTGCCCGGCGACGGCGAGGAGCCGGGACATCGCATTGCGGGCGGCCTCGGCACGGGTGAGAGCATCGCCGCCGGCCGGCATCGCCACCATCGGTCCCATTGCTACCTCCTCGATTGGTCCCAACCCGGGACGGCGCGTCGATGGGCCGAACCATGCATCATGGCCGTGAGGCGTGGAATCATACGGAGGTTTGCCGCGGCCGACCCGTGATGCGCCCCTCACCACTGACGCAAGCCCGCGGACCTATACTGCGGTATGAGGCTATCATCTGTCGTCACGATGTCGGCAGACGCTGGTCTGACTGCCGCGCGGTGCCGTCTTAGCTAGATTGATCTTGTCTTCGAGCGGAAACGAAGGCTCATCGACCGAGACGAGGAAGTGACCATGACCAGACGGTACCTGCTCTGCACGTTGATCCTCGCTGCCTCCACCAGTGGCGCGACAGCGCAAGACGCCCCGTCCGCTTACCGGTACTCGGGCCAGCATTCCGGGGGGCCCGCCGGCGCACTCATCCCCGAAGGAGCACCAGCTCCGGTGGTGCATCGCCCAGTCGATCCGAACTATCGCTATTCCGGCACCCATGCGGGCGGGCCGGCCAACGCGCTGGTGCCGGCGGGCGCGCCCGTTCCGGTGACGCGCGGGGCGACGGACCCGGCCTACCGCTACCCGGGCAGCCATGCCGGCGGGCCCGCCGACGCCCTGATTCCGGAGTGAAACCAGGAGACGGGTCCGCCGGACATGGGTCCGGCGAACCCGCCCGAAGGGCGTTGGGAGAGCCAACGCCTAGGACCGGGTTAGGGCCGCGCGGGCTCGCCGACCGAAGGCTCGACGCCTCCGGCCGGCGCGTCCGCGCGGCCTTGCGGCGCATCCCACGGAATGGCCGCGGTCAGGACCGGACGGTGTCCTCAAGGCAGCGGATCAGCGCGTCGGCTGCGAGGGGCTTGCGCAGGAGGTCCCGCGCCCCGCCGGCGAGGGCGCGCCGGCGGATCGCATCGTCGTAGAACCCCGTCATCATGATGATCGGCAGATCGGGCCGGGTCCGCCTCACGCGCTCCTGCAGTTCCAGGCCGTTGATGCCCGGCATGTCCACGTCCGTCAGGAGGCAGGCCAGTTGCCCCGCGAGACGGCCCGGCGCCTCAGCGCCAAGGAACGTGTCGGAAGCCAGGAACGCCGCGCCCGAACTGAACGCCACGGCCTCGTAGCCCAGCGACTCGAGGAAGCCGGACATCGCGTCCAGCATCCCCTCGTCGTCGTCGACGATGGCAACCGTTGTCTTCCCGACCGACAAAGGGCGTCCTTTCCGGTGTCCTATGGGCATGCTCACCCCCGCCTGAGATGGGCCAGGCGTCGATCGAACGGAATCATACGATGGTGTGGTGCGACCGGATCGTCCCCGGCCGTCCGTGCCGCTCCGCGGGGACAATCGACGAACCCCGCCGGGTGCGGAGAGCGGCGGGACCGTCAGCCCTCCGACACCTTCAGCGCCTCGGCCTTGCGCACGAGGTCGGCGACCGAGCCAGCCTGCATCTTGCGCATGACGTTGCCGCGGTGGATCTTCACCGTGATCTCGCTGATGCCGAGGGTGTGGGCGATCTGCTTGTTGAGCAGCCCCTGGACGACGTGCTGCATCACCTCGGCCTCGCGGGCGGTCAGGGTCGCGGCCAGGCGGGCGAGTTCGGCCGTGCCCGCGCTCTCGGTCCGCCACGCTCGGTCCCGCTCGATCGCGACGGCGATCGCGTCGAGCATGTCCTGGTCGCGAAAGGGCTTCGTCAGGAAGTCGAGCGCCCCCGCCTTCATCGCCCGGACGCTCATCGGGATATCGCCATGGCCGGTCATGAAGATGATCGGCAGGCGGCTGCCCATCGCGGCGAGCTTCGCTTGCAGGTCGAGCCCGCTGGCGCCGGGCAGCCGGACATCGAGGACGAGGCAGCCCGGTCTGTCCGGCAGGCTCGCCGCGAGCAGGTCGGCTGTCGATCCGAAGGCGACCGCGTCGAGGCCGACCGACCGTAGCAGGTCTTGGAGACCCTCGCGGATCCCCTCGTCATCCTCGACGATGACCACGAGCGGGGCCGTCGCCGCCGCCGCGGCGGGCGGGCTCGCGCCCGGGCCTCGGATGTTGCCTGCCACCGTCATCGCCGAGTCCTCGCGAGCCTCGCTGCTCCCTCGCCCACCGGCATAGTCAACGGACCAATCCGGCTCAAGGTGACGGCCAAGCTATTCGTCCCGTTCCGGTGGACGATCCGTATTCATCGTGGTGACACCGCATTCCGCGCGCGACGGGACCGAGCCCACCAAAACAAAAACTGTCCTTGCGTCAATCAACGTGTGCGGAGCATCGCCTGACACCTTCGTATGATCACGCATGCGCAAGGTGTGATCGCGCTCAGACCAGCCGTCGATATCGCGGCCGGGCCGAACCGGTAAGCTGATCCTCGTCGCCGGCCCTGAGGCATCGATCCACGGGGCCGGCCTTCCTCGAACCCGCCGCACGACCGATCCCCTCGTCCGGGAGGACCCGCCCCGAGCGGTGCGACTCCGGTCGTCCGGTCCATGCCCATCCGGCCCATGCCCTTGGAGACGAAACGATGCAGCTCACCGGCAACACCATCCTCATCACCGGCGGCACCTCCGGCATCGGCCGCGGCTTCGCCGAGGCCTTTCACCGGCTCGGCAATCAGGTGATCGTCGCGGGCCGCCGCCAGGCGCTCCTCGACGAGGTGACACGGGCCAATCCCGGGATGTCCTCGATCGCCCTCGACATCAATGATCCGGAGGCGATCAAGGCTGCTGCAGCCCGGGTCGTGGCCGAGTTCCCGGCGCTCAACGTGCTGTTCAACAATGCCGGCATCATGCCGTTCGACGACGCTTCCGGAATCATCGACGATGCGGTCGCCCAGGCGATCCTGACCACCAACCTGCTCGGGCCGATCCGGATGACCTCCGCCCTGATCGAGCACCTGAAGGCGCAGCCGCGGGCGACGATCGTCAACAACACCTCGATCCTCGCCTTTCTGCCGCTGGCGAGCACGGCGGTCTATTCGGCCAGCAAGGCGGCCCTGCACGCCTACACGCTCTCGCAACGCTTCATGCTGCGCAACACCCGCGTCACCGTGCAGGAGATCGCGCCGCCCTGGGTCGATACCGACCTCATCAAGAAGAGCGGCGATCCGCGCGCCATGCCTCTCGACGCCTTCATCGCAGAGACGATGACCGGGCTCGGCACCGAGGCCGAGGAAGTCGTCGTCGAGGCTGTGCGCTCCGTGCGCGACAATCCCGGCGCCAAGGAGCACGCAATGGTCGATGCCTTCAACGCAGGCCTGGTCGCCAACCCGATCCCGGTCTGAGACACGCCCCGGGCGGACCGCCGAGGTCCGCCCATCGGCTACCCGCTTCGAGGAGGACACGCGATGAGCGAACGATACGACGCCGTGGTGATCGGCAGCGGCGAGGGCGGCAAGTTCCTGGCCTGGGATCTGGCGAAAGCGGGGCAGCGGGTCGCGGTGGTCGAGCGCCGCTGGATCGGCGGATCCTGCCCCAACACCAACTGCCTGCCGAGCAAGAACGAGATCTGGAGCGCCGAGATCGCCCATCTCGCCCGGAACGCGGACCGCTACGGCGTCGAGACCGGCCCGGTCCGGGTCGACATGCGCCGCGTGGTCCAGCGCAAGCGGGCGATGGTGGCCGGCCTCGTCGAGATGCACCTCGACAAGTACCGCGACAGCGGCGCCGAGCTGGTCATGGGCAGCGCGCGGTTCACGGGCCCGAAGACGGTCGCGGTCGACCTGAACGCGGGCGGGGAGCGGGTGCTCACCGCCGACACCATCGTTCTGAACCTCGGCACGCGCCCGGCGATTCCGGACGTTCCGGGCCTGCGCGAGGCGGAGCCGCTGACCAACATCGAGACGCTCGAACTCGACGCCCTGCCCGACCACCTGATCGTGCTGGGCGGCGGCTATGTCGGCCTCGAACTGGCGCAGGCCTATCGCCGGTTCGGCAGCACCGTCACGGTGATCGAGCGCGGCGAGCGGATTGCGGGCCGCGAGGATGCGGACGTGGCGGACGAGCTGGCGCGGCTCCTTAAGGCCGAGGGGATCGCGCTGCGGACCGGCACCGCTGTGGTGAGGGCGCGCGGCCGCTCGGGCGATGCCGTCAAGGTCGTCGTGCGCTCGAGCGACGGCGAGTCCGTTGTGGCGGGCAGCCACATCCTGGTCGCGGCGGGGCGCACGCCCAATACCGACGGAATCGGGCTCGACCTCGCCGGTGTTGCGGTGACGGAGCGCGGCACGATCCGGGTCGACGACCGCCTCGCCACGACGGCGCCGGGCATCTGGGCGATCGGCGAATGCGCCGGCAGCCCGGCCTTCACCCACGCCTCGGCCGACGATTACAGGGTGGTGCGAGACGCGCTGAAGGGCGGCGGGCGCTCCACCGCCGGCCGTCAGATGCCCTACTGCCTGTTCACCGACCCGCCTCTCGCCCGCGTGGGCGCGAGCGAGGCGGAAGCGCGGGCAGGCGGCGCGGCGATCCGGGTCGCCAAGCTGCCGATGCGGGCGGTGCTGCGCACCCGGACCACGGGCCTGACCGACGGCTTCATGAAGGCGGTGATCGGGCCGGACGACCGCATCCTCGGCTTCGCGATGATGGGCGCCGACGCCGGCGAGGTCATGGCGGCGGTGCAGGTCGCGATGCTGGCGGGGCTGCCCTACACCGCGTTGCGCGATGCGATCCTGGCGCATCCGACGACCGCGGAGGGGCTGAACGCTCTGTTCGCGGCCGTGTCGGCTCGCTGAGCGCGCTTTCAGGCGTCCGCGGTGGCTGGCTCGGCCGCCGCGGCGCGGGCCGCCTCCTCGTGCAGGGGCAGCTCGACCGCGAAGGTCGCGCCCGGTCCCTCGTTGTTGCGGCCGCAGAGCGTCCCGCCATGGGCCTCGACGATCGCCTTGCAGATCGACAGGCCGATACCCATCCCGTCGCGCTTGGTGGTGAAGAAGGGGCTGAAAAGTTTCGGCAGCTGGTCGGGAGCGATGCCGGTGCCGCAATCGCTCACCGTCAGCCGGACCCCATCCGGCGACGGGGCGGAGAGCGCGACATCGAGCCGTCGCCGGGTCTCCGGCACCGTCCGCATCGCGTGCAGGCCGTTCATCACCAGGTTGACGACGACCTGCTGCAGCTCGACCCGATCGGCGAGGACCCGGGCCTCGGGCACCGAGATGCGCATGCGCAGGGTCGCCGAGGCGGCGGAGATCTCGCGGTCGAGGAGGTTTGTTGCTTCGGCGAGGACGTCGCGCAGGTCGACGATCTCAAGGGGGCGCCGGTCGCGCCGGAGCTGCTCGCGGGTCCGCTGGACGATCTGGCTCGCCCGCATGCCGTCGCGCACCGCCCGCTCGGCCGCGCGCTCGGCGGCCGCGAGGTCGGGTGTCTCGCGCCGCAGCCAGCGCAGGCATGCTTCGGCGCTCATCACCATGGCGCCGATCGGCTGGTTGACCTCGTGGGCGATCGAGGCCGAGATCGCCCCCACCGTCGCGACCCGGCCGGCCCGGGCGAGCTCGCTCTGCGCGGCGAGCAGCGCCTCCTTGGCGCGCTCGCGCTCGGTCACGTCGATCATCGCGCAAGGAACCCGGTCGTAGCCCGAATCGTCGTCGGGCAGCGCCATGACGAGGATCGCGGTGACCTCCCGGCCGTCGGCACGCAGGAGCTTCCCCTGCATCTCGAACCGGCCGCCGCCTTGGCCGAGCCGCGCGAGGAGGATTGCGAGGAGGTCGCTGCCCGGCGGCAGGAAGTAGGTCATCGAGCCGAGCACAGACTCTCGTGAGGCGCCGCCGAGGAGCTGCACCGTCGCCTCGTTCACGTCGACCAGCGTCACGTCGGGCGAGGCATCGCGACGCGCGATGGCTTCGTGAAGGATGGACCCGGGGGCCTGCGCGCCACTCGACGTCGTCACCGCCTCGTGCACGGCGGACAGGTCGATCTCGCAGAGCGCGACGTGGGCCTGCTCGAACAGCGCGCGATAGCGCCGCTCGCTGCGGGCGAGCGCCCCAAGGGTGCGCCGGCGGGCGCTCACGTCGAAGGCGATCAGGCTGATCCCGCCGGTCAGCGCGAGGTAGAAGCCGACCGCGGTCAGGCCGCTGCGCTCGGCGAGTCCCTGAGCGATCATCGGCGAGAACGCGCCGCCGACGATGCCGCCCACATTGAAGGCGACCGAGGTGCCCGAGTAGCGCACCCGCGGCGGAAACAGGCTCGGCAGCCAGGCCCCGAGCGGCCCGTTGACGAAGCCCATCACCCAGAGAGCGAAGGCCAGGAACACGAAGGTCGTGACGAGCGATCCGCTGCCGAGCATCGGTGCCAGCAGGATGCCGGCGACGATCGTCCCGGCACAGCCGACGATGAGGACGCGGGTCGGGTCCACCCGGTCGGACAGCCAGCTCGCGGTGACGATCGCGGCGGCCATGAACAGGATCGCGCCGAGCTCGACCAGGAGGAACGATGCCCGGGAATGGCCGAGCGTCGTCGTGCCGTAGCCGAGCGCGAAGGCGGTCGCGGTCCAGAACAGCGAGAAGCAGGCCACGACCCCGAAGATCCCGGCGACCACCTGGCCGGCATGGAGGCGCATCAGCTCAACGAGCGGCGCGCGCGGAGGCTTCGCCTCCTTGAGCGAGGCGGCGAATTCCTCGGTCTCGCCGAGATGGGTGCGCACCCAAAGCCCGAGCCACACCAGCGGCACGCTGAGCAGGAACGGCACCCGCCAGCCCCAATCGGCGAACTGCTCCGGCGTCAGGGCCAGGGTGAGGACCAGGAACAGCCCGTTGGCAACGAAGAAGCCGAGGGGCGCGCCGAGCGGCGCGAACATGGCGTAGCGCGCCCGCCAGCCCGGCGGGGCGTTCTCGAGCGCCAGAAGGGCGGCCCCGCTCCACTCGCCGCCGAGCGCCAGGCCCTGCCCGAAGCGCAGGAGGCAGAGCAGGGCGGGCGCGAGCCAGCCGGCGAGCGCGAAGGTCGGCAAAAGGCCGATCGCCGAGGTCGAGAGTCCCATCAGCAGGAGCGAGGCGACGAGCGTCGCCTTGCGCCCGACCCGGTCGCCGAAATGCCCGAATACCGCGCCGCCGATCGGCCGGGCCACGAAGGCGAGGCCGAAGCTCGCATAGGCGCTGATCAGCTCGGCCGATTGCAGCGCGGCCGGGAAGAACAGCGGCCCGAAGACCAGGCTCGCGGCGGTGGCGTAGATGTAGAAGTCGTAGAACTCGACGGTGGTGCCGATCAGGCTGGCGAGGAGCACGCGCGCCGTCGTCTGCCCGGAAGCCGGCTTGTTCGATACCGTCATGCTCTCGCCTCGTCCTCTCGCACTTCGGTCGGGTCATTGCCCGGTCGCGCGGCTTCATCTCAAGATCGCTGCGCCCCATCACGACGAGGCGCAGTTGTTAGTTCATAGCTCGGCCGTTGGTCGAGGACCCGCGCTGGCCCGGTCGCCGCCGGTGGTTGCGGATCGCGGCCTGCATCTCGGTTCCGCCGGCTCGATCTCGACGTCCCGCCTGCGACCGTCTGCCGTGACCACGGCCCGCTCGAACCTGTCCCCCGGTGATATCGGCGAGGGCGGGAGATGTACCGAGAGGGCTTGTGAGATCCTGTGAGACGGGACGAAGCGAGCCGCGCGGGCGCGCCCGGGCCCCCGTCACGCGGTCAGGCGCTCGAGAAGGCGCGTCGCCCTCAGGACATCCCGGGTGGAACGGCCCTCCGTCAGCGCATCGCAGACGTGCGAGAGCAGGCCTGGCGCCTCGCCGGTACGACCCCGGCGGGAGAGGTACTCGGCGAGATCCGTCGCGGCTCGGAGGCGATAGGACAACGCCCCCTGATCCTGCGCGATCTGGAGGGCGTGGCGGAAGGCCTCCTCCGCACGCTCCGCCTCCCGGTCCGCTTCCTGAGCCGCGAGGGCCCGGCCCTTGATGCGCCACGCCTCGGGGACGAGCGTGAGCTCCTCGTCGCGCTCGATGCGGACGAGGGCGGACCCGGCTTCGGCGAGGGCCTCGCCGGGTCGGCCCGCCTCGATCAGGGCCTCGGCGAGGGCGAGCTGCAGGGCCGAGTTCATCGTCAGGTGCGACACCTCGACGAGTCCTGCCAGGCCCTCGGACAGGAGCGCGATGCCGCTCTCCAGAACGCCGCGAAGCGCGTGGAGCTGCCCGGTCAGCGCCCGGGCGAGAAGCTCGTAAGGGACAAGCGAGTGCCGGGAGGCCAGCACCCGCCCCGTGGCGAGCGCCTCCGCCGCCCGGTCGAGATCGCCCGACCAAAGGGCGACCGGCGCCGTCCAGAGCAAAGCCGTGCACAGCGAGACGGGATGGCCGATCGCATCGATCTCCCGCACCACCCCGTCAACGGCCGTGGCCGCCTGGTCGGGCAGGCCCTGCACCCACAGCGCGCGGGCGATGGCGCAGTGGGCCAGCATGCGCTGGTCGATGCCGAAGCGGACCACCTCGGGCCGGCGCTGGAGCGGGAAGTTGCGCAGGGCGTGCCCGCAGCGCAGTCGCGCCTCGGCCTGACGCCCCATGAAGTGATCGAGAACGCCCACCATCCAGTCGCCGGTCGCGAGGCCGGTATCGGTGAGCGAGTGCCAGACGCTGGCGCGGCCGCGCTCCGCATAGGCCATCGCGGCCTTGAAGTCCGCGAGGCGGAGCGCGAAGATGTACAGGCCCTCCAGCAACCGGATCTGGTAGGCGAGATCCTGCTCGGCCTCCGCCAGGTCCAGGGCCTCGTGGAGCGCGGTCCGCGCATCCTCGCCGTTGCCCCTGGTGTAGCGCAGGGCGACGCTTCGTGCCGCCTTCAGCTCGAGCCGCAGCTTCGGCCCGAGCGCGGTGAATTCCTTTGCCCCGAGCGCCCGCCCGGTCCAGTCGACGCATTCGGCCAGCAGCGACAGGTGAAGGAACAGGGGCGCGGAACAGGCCACGAGCCGGACCGCCAGCTGCGCGTCGCCGCCCGGCCCGAACGCCCAGACCAGCGCGGCACGGACGTTGCCGATCTCGAAGGCGAGGGCCGCCACCCCGTCGCCACCGTGCCGCGTCCCGCTCGCCGCCCGCGCGCCCTCGAGCAGGCCTGCGTAGCAGGCGACGTGCCGGCGGGCGATGCCCGCTTCCTCGCCCGCCGCCCGGAGCTTCCGGAGGGCGAATTGGCGCGTCATCTGGAGCAGGCGGTAGCGGGCGCCGCCCTGGGCGGCCTCCAGCACGAGATGGGACTTGTCGGCCAGCGCACTGAGGACCTCCAGGTGATCGGACCGGTCCGTGCCGTCGTCGAGGACCGACAGGGCCGCATTCAGCGAGAAGTGGCCGGTGAAGATCGACAGGGTCCGCAGCGTGCGGGCCTCGGCCTCGGACAGGAGGGCGTAGCTCCAGTCGAAGGTGGCCTGAAGGCTGCGGTGGCGGGGGACGGCGCTGCGGTGGGCGAGCTCGGCGCCGTTGCGCAGAAGCTCGACGAGGCCGGCGAGACCCAGGGTCCGCATGCGCGCCGCGACGAGTTCGATCGCCAGGGGAAGACCGTCGACCTGCCGGCAGATCTCGCCGACGAGCCGGGCCTGGGCCGGATCGAGGGCGAGGTCGGGCGATTGCAGGCGTGCCCGGTCGCAGAAGAGCTGGACCGCCGAGAAGGCGAGCGGGTCGTCCGCGTCGGCGAAGGGCGCCGCCAGGGGCAGGAGGTGGTGGACGGCCTCGCCGGACAGACGGAGCGGTTCGCGGCTCGTCGCGAGGATGCGCGCGGCGGGCGCGCCGCGGAGGATGGCCTCGGCCGCGAGCGCGACGGCATCGATGACGTGCTCGCAATTGTCGAGGACGAGGAGGGCGTCCGTATCCGCCAGCACCTTGACGACCTGCGGCATAGGGTTGGCCGATCCGACCGGAACGCCCAGGGCCGTGGCGACGGCGCTCGGCACCAGGCCGGGATCGTCCAGCGTCGTTAGGTCGACGAAGGACGGCGACGGCCCGGCAGGGCCGCCGATCCGATGCATGACCGCGGCTGCGAGCGTCGTCTTGCCGACGCCGCCCGTGCCGACCACCGTCACCAGCCGATGGCGCGCCAGGCATCCGAGCAGGATCCCGACATCGGCGGACCGGCCGATCAGGTTCGACGGCTCGGGCGGCAGGAGCGGCGCGCCGGCCGGCCGGATCATGGGCCCCGGCTGGGCCGGCGCGGCGGGCGTCACCGTCGCGGTGAAGCAGTAGCCGCGGCCCGGCACGCTCGTCACGTGCTCGGCCCCTCCTGCGTGCTCGGCGAGCGCCTTCCGCAGCTGCCCGATTTGGAAGCGGAGGTTGCTCTCCTCGACCTGCGCCCCGGCCCATGTGGCCGCCGTCAGCTCGCGATGGCTGATCACCTCGCCGGGCCGCGACGCGAGATGGATGAGGAGATCGAGGGCGCGGCTGCCGAGCTTGATGACGGACGACCCCGCCAGAAGGCGCCGGTGCTCGGGCAGCAGCGTGAAGATGCCGAACACGATCTCCGGCCGCGCCGCGCCGGGCGGGCCCGCCTTGGCGTCGCTTGCCTTCGTCATGCCGCCGCTCCCGCATCCGCCCGACGCCGATCGCCCGAGCCGCCGCCGGCTCCATCCCTTGCGGGGATCACTCCCTGCGCGCGAAACCGGCCGGCGCACCATAGCGCAGCCGTATCCCCGTTCATCCGGGTCCTCGGACGTAGATACCACCTTTCCGGACATTCCTCCGCCTGGGCGCCCGCCTTCCCCAGCGGAATGATCATGCCTCGTTTCCGGCCGCCATGCTTGCCACGGCCGGAGCCCGGGCCGATGGTGCCACGCGAGAAAGGGGATGGAGCCGATGACGACGACGCGCCGCACGGGGCTGGTGATCGGCCCCGACTTCGACTTCATGGGGCTCGCCGTGACCTCGCCGTTCGTGGTGGCGAACCGCTACGCCGGGACGGCGCTCTACGACGTCCACCTGCTGTCGGAACGCGGCGGTCCGGCCTCGGCCCCGACCTCGCCACCGAGCCGCTCGGCGACCCGGCGGCCTTCGACACGCTCCTCGTCGCGGCCGGTATCAATCCGCCGACGACCTCGCCCGGGCTCGCCGACCATCTCCGCGCGGCCGCCCGCTCGACGCGCCGGGTCGCCGGGCTGTGCCTGGGCGCCTTCATGCTGGGCGATGCCGGCCTGCTCGACGGGCGTCGCGCGACCACCCACTGGCATTTCGCGCCGCAGTTCCGCGCGCGCTATCCGGCCTGCCGGCTCGACATCGACAAGATCTACGTCGTCGACGACACCCTCTGGACCTCGGCCGGCATGTCGGCCGCCATTGATCTCGCGGTCGGCATGATCGAGCACGACCACGGCCGAGACCTCGCCGTCAGCGTGGCCCGCGGCCTCGTGATGGAGCGCCGTCGGGCCGGGGCCAGGCGCAGCACTCGGCCTTCCTCGATCTCGACGCCCGCACCGACGGGATCCAGCCCGTCCTGGCCTATGCGCGACGCAACCTGCACCTGCCGTTGACAACCGAGGCGCTGGCGGCGGTGGCTTGCCTCAGCCCGCGCCAGTTCACCCGGCTGTTCCGGGCGGAGACCGGCGCCTCGCCGTCCAAGGCGGTGGAGCGCATCCGCCTGGAGGCGGCGAAGCTGATGCTGGAGCAGAGCCGCCTACCGATCGAGGAGATCGCGCGCGAGACGGGTTTTTCCAACCGCGAGCGGATGCGCCGGGCGTTCCTGCGGGCCTACGGGGCGGGGCCGCGCAGCGTCCCCGCCGGGGCTGGCTCCGTCGCCGCCCTGTGACCGGTCGAAACGATGGTCCGGTCCGATCGACCGAGAATGTCCGAAATCGTGACGTCTACGTCCGGATCCGCCGCTGCCTCGCCCGCCTGATGGTCTAACATTCGCCGAAGCCCGACCGCCTCCCGTTCGGTCCGGCAGCAGGCAGGCGAGCCGATGCGGAAGGTTGGAGTTGTGGTCGCCCCGGGCCTGCAACTCATGTCGATCGCGGCGCTTGCGGTCTTCCAGGCCGCCAACGTCCTGATGGAGGATCGCGTCTATGAGACTCGCCTCGTGTCGGAGGGCGGCGGCGAGGTCCCGACCGCCGCCGGCTTCGCGGTGGCGAGCCACCCCCTGCAGCCGGAGATCTACGACACGCTGCTGGTGGCGGCCCGCATCGGCACGGAACCGGCCCCCGCCGCCCTGGTCACGTTCACCCGGGAGACGGCGGCGACGTCGCGCCGGGTCGGCGCCCTGTGCACCGGGGCTTTCACCCTGGCGCAGGCCGGCCTCCTGTCGCAGCGCCGTGCCACGACGCATTGGCGTCACGCCCGCGAGCTGCAGGCGCGCTTCCCCGACATCCGGATCGAGTCGGACCGTCTCTTCGTCAATGACGGCCCGATCTGGACCTCGGCCGGGATGATGGCGGGGATCGACATGACGCTCGCCCTCGTCGAGGCCGATCTCGGCACCGACGTCGCCCGCACCATCGCGCGCCGGATGATCCTTGACCGCCGACGGCCGGGAGCGGATCCGCAGGCCTCCGGGCTCCTGGAGCTCGAACCGCGGACCAACCGGATCCGTAAAGTCCTGGATCACATCCGGCGGCACCTGCGCGACGACCTCTCGGTGGCCCGGATGGCCGCGGTCGCGAACCTCTCGCCGCGCCAGTTCGGGCGGGCCTGCGCCGCCGAATTCGGCGAGTCGCCTGCGAAGGTCGTCGAGCGGCTGCGCGCCGAGGCCGCCCGGGCGCTTCTGATCGACGGCCGGCATTCGTGCGAGGCCGTCGCCGACCGGGTCGGCTTTGCTGACCGCGAGCGGATGCGGCGCGCCTTCCTGCGCCTCTACGGCCGGCCGCCCCAGGATTTCCGGCGGACGACCCGCCCACCTGCCCGGCCGGCGGGGACGGCCTGCGAAGAGGCCCGCAACGAGGCCTGCGACGAGGTCTGATGGAGCCGCCGGCTCACGGAATCTCACGAGGCCTCGCACGACACCCGCGCAGCCGGGCGCCTACGACAGGCTCCACTCGCACGATCCCGGCAGGCCGCGGGCGCTCGAACCCCCGGCCGCCATCCCGCTTGCCATCCAGGAGAGGTCCGCCATGTTCGATCTGACCATCAACGGCCAGTCCCGCTGCGTCGATGTCGAACCCGATACGCTACTCCTCTGGGTCCTGCGCGACACGCTGGGCATGACCGGCACCAAGTACGGCTGCGGCATCGCGCAATGCGGCGCCTGCACCGTGCTGATGGACGGCCAGGCGACCCGCTCGTGCCAGATCACGGTGAATTCGGTCGGCGCGGCCAAGGTCGAGACGATCGAGGTGGTGGAGGCCGATCCGGTCGGCCGCAAGGTGGTCGAAGCTTGGGTTGCCGTGCAGGTCCCGCAATGCGGCTACTGCCAGTCGGGCCAGGTGATGGCCGCGACCGCGCTCCTGCGCGAGACGCCGAAGCCCAGCGACGACGATATCGCCAATGCCATGACCAACCTGTGCCGCTGCGGCACCTACAACGCCATCGCCGCTGCCGTGCGGCACGCCGCGGCCTGAGGGGGCGACTATGGACCAGATCCTGCGCACACCTTCTCGGGCCAGCACCGGTACCGTGATCCTCTCGCGACGCAATCTCATCGGCGCCGCGGCCGGCGCGCTGGTACTCGCCGTCGCGCTGCCCGACCGCGCCCGGGCCGAAGCGCAGGGACCCGCCGAGGGCGCAGGCGCGTTCGCGCCCAAGCCCGGCACCCGCGTCCCGGCCTTCCTGGAGCTCCGCCCCGATGGGACGGTCCGCTTCCTCTCGCCCTTCGTCGAGGGCGGCCAAGGCATCGCCACCGGCATGGCCCAGATCGTCGGCGAGGAGCTCGATGTCGACCCGGCGCGCTTCGTGGTCGAGTGCGCCCCGCCCGGCCCGGATTACGCGGTCGTCAACGGCATCCGCATGACCGGCGGCAGCTTCTCGACGCGATCCAGCTATCCGCTGATGCGCCAGCTCGGGGCCACCGCCCGCGACATGCTGGTGCGTGCCGCCGCCGCCCGGCTCAAGGTGCAGGCGGCCGAGCTCACCACCCGCGACGGCACCGTGGTCCGCGCCGCGTCCGGCCGCACGCTCGCCTACGGCGCGCTCGCCGCCGACGCGATGGCGCTCAAGCCCAACGAGTCCGCGCCGCTTCGCGACCCCAAGACCTTCCACTACATCGGCAAGCCGGTGGCCCGGATCGATGTGCGCGACAAGGCGACGGGCCGCGCCGTCTATGCCATCGATCAGAAGGTCGAGGGCATGCTCTACGCTGCAGTGGCGCACGCGCCGCATCCCGGCACCGAACCGGTCGGGCTCGACAATGAAGCGGCCGTCCGTGCGATGCCCGGCGTGCATTCGGTCCACCGCCTGCCCGGGGCGGTGGCGGTCGCCGCCGACAGCTGGTGGCGGGCGCGCAAGGCCGTCGCGGCGCTGACCGTGCGCTGGAGCGCCCCGAGGGCGACCGGCCTCGACACTGTGGCGGCCGATTTCTCCTCCGACGGGCTGCTCGCGGCGCTGAAAGGCTCTGCGGAGGCCGGCCACGCGGCGGAAGCGGAGGGCGACGTCGCCGGCGCCTTCGCGCGTGCCGCCAAGGTAGTTGAGGCGGAGTACGCCGCACCCTACCTGGCCCACGCCCAGCTCGAGCCGCCCTCGTCGATCGCCCGCTTCAATCCCGACGGCACCCTCGACGTCTGGCTGCCCAACCAGATGCCGGAGCTGTTCCAGGGTATCTCGGCCAAGGTCGCTGGCGTGGCGCCCGACAAGGTCCGGATCCACTCGCCGATGCTCGGCGGCTTCTTCGGCCGGCACTTCCCCTACGAGTCCGGCAACCCGTTCCCGCAGGCGATCCTGCTCGCGAAGGCGACCGGCCGGCCGGTGAAGGTGCTGTGGTCGCGCGAGGAGGAATTTGCCCGCGATGGGTTGCGTCCCTTGAGCTTCAGCCGCTTCCACGCCGCCCTCGACGGGGCCGGGACGCCGACTGCGATCGAGGTGCGCACGGTCGGCGAGGGGCCGATCGGCCGCTATTTCGGCGCCCTGATGAAGACGCCGGTCGACCCATCCGCGGTCGAGGGCCTCGTCGAGAAGCCCTACGCGATCCCGAACCGGC
>NZ_JBEXZS010000121.1:0-4394 GCF_040593685.1 Methylobacterium sp. EM32
CCGGAGCCGGTGCCCCCGGCCCCCGAGCCCGTCGCCGAAGCGCCCCGGCCGGAGGAGCCGTCCTATGAAGAAGCGCCCCATCAGGAGCCGCCCCTCGACGAGGCGCTGGCGAAGACCGTGATCGGCACCTACGATTCCGGCGGCAACACCTACACGATGTATGCCGACGGCACGATCGACGCCGAGACGCCGGCCGGGCGCTTCCACTTCGCGTCGATCGAGGAGCTGAAGGCCTTCCGTGGGGCCGGCGGCGAGGGCGCGGCCCGCGGCGCCTGAAGGCCCGCTACAGCGCCGCCAGGGGGTTGAGCGCGGTGTTGCGGGCCGGCAGCGGCGCCAGCATGGTGAGGGCGAGGCCGCCGGGCGCGTAGTCGGTGGCGACCTCGGCCTGGACCTGGGTCGTCAGCACCCGCTGCAGGAGCCGCGAGCCGAAACCCTGGCGGGTCGGCGGCGCCACCAGGGGACCGCCGGATTCCTGCCAGTGGAAGCGCAGGCGCGGCCGGTCCGCCCCGGGCTCGACGCTCCAGCGGATCCGCACCCGCCCCGCGCGATTCGATAATGCCCCGTACTTGGCGGCGTTGGTGGTCAGTTCGTGGATCGCCATGCCGATCGGCACCGCGATCTCGGAGGGCAGGTCGACCGCCGGCCCGTCGAGCTCCACCCGCCCGCCGGCGCCGGAACGCATCTCGCCGTCGGCATAGGGCCGCAGCTCGTTCTCCAGGAGGCTGCGCAGCGAGGCGGTCTGCCACACGTCCTCGGTGAGCACCGAGTGGGTGTGGGCGAGCGACATGATGCGGCCGACGAAGGCCTCGTAGAAGCTGTCGATGCTCGACGCCGTCCGGGCGGTCGAGCCGACGATGGCCTGCACCGTCGCGAGCGTGTTCTTCACCCGGTGGTGCAGCTCGCGGATCAGCAGCGACTGGCGCTCCTCGGCCAGCCGCCGGTCGGTGATGTCGGCGACGACGCCGATCAGGCGCCGCGGCAGGCCCGCCGGCCCGTCGCGCTCGAAGCGGCCGGCCATCTCGATCGTGCGCCAGGCCTCGCCGCCCTCCGCCTCCGGCCGGCGGATGCGGGTCGTCGCATGCAGCACCCCGTCGCCGTGGAGCGCCGCGGCCACGGCCCGGCGGAAGGAGACCTTGTCCTCCGGATGGACCACCGTGCGGAAGAACTCGCGCATGCTGATGGTGCCATCCTGCGGCCGGCGGCCGAAGATCTCCCACATGCGCTCGTTCTCCCAGAGCGACTGGTCGTCGAGCACGTGCCACTCGAAGATGCCGAGGGCTGCCACCGTCGTCGCCACCCGCAGCCGCTGCTCGCGGTCGTGCAGGGCGCGCCGCGCCTCCTCCCGGGCGGTCACGTCCTGCAGCACGCCGATCATGCCGGTGAGCGTCCCGTCGGGGGCGAGGGTCGCCTGGCCGCGGGCGGAGATCCAGGTCTCCTGGCCATCGCCGGCCCGGCGGAAGCGCAGCTCGACCGCGTAGGGGAGCGCCTTGGCGACGGCGTCCTGCACCGTGGCGCGGATCCGGTCGAGGTCGTCGCGGCCGACGGCGTCCTGCAGCTCCACCCAGGCCGGCATGGCCCCGGAGGGATAGCCCAGGATCGCGGCGGCCCGGTCCGACAGGGTGACGCGGCCGTCGGACGGGCTCCAGCTCCACTCGCCGAGGCCGGCGGAGGCGAGCGCCAGATGGGTCTGCTCGGCGTGGGCTTGCGAGGCCGAGGGGGGCCGCGCCTGCGCCGCGGTCCCGTCCGCGACGGCCTCGACCGAGAGGATCCGGCACCCGTCCCGCTCCGGCCCGGCCCGGAGCTGCACCCGCACCGGCGACCCGTCGGCCCGGCGCCACCGGGTCTCGCCCGCGATCTCCCTGCCGGATCCGGATCCCTGCGCGTGGTCGAGATCGGCCAGGCGGCGGCCGGTCAGCGCCTCCGGTGTCGTGCCCAGCAGGGCGCCCAGCGCCGGGTTGGCGGCGAGGATGCGCCGGTCCGGCCCGCCCAGGCAGGCGAGGGCGACCGGCGCGCCCTCGAAGGCGAAGCGGGGGAAGGGGTCGTCCGGCAGGCCGGGGGCGGCGTCGGGCCTCTGGTCCAATGCGGCGCAATCCTGGTGAACGGGGTGACGAAGGACGGGGCGTCTCCGCTCCCCCGCGCGGCGTCCCGAGCCGACATGCCCCGCCCGGCCCGGCTTGGCGGTTTCGCGGACGAAACCATGCCCCTCCGCGCGTCCGGCGGCAAGGTCGCCGGTCCCCGCTCTGCGCGCGGTGCGCCGGAGCACGCTCCAGTCTGCGGGACCCGCGCTCAGCCTCTAGCGGGCCGGCATGTAGCGGATCGCCGCGAGCAGGATGCCGACGAGGGCCACCAGCATGGCGCCGAGCTTGATCGTCATCCGGTGCTCGAGCAGCTTCATGTCCGACCGGACTGCGGCGAACTCGGTTTTCATTTCTGACCGAACGGCGGCGAACTCGGTCTTCATCTCGGACCGGACGGCGGCGAACTCGGACTTCATTTCCTGCCGGACGGCAGCGAATTCGTTCCGGGTCTCGACCTGAGAGGCCACCAATTCCGACCGCACGGCAGCGAACTCGCTCCTGGTCTCGGCCTGGAACGCCGCGATCTCGGCCCGGACGGCCATGAACTCGGCCTTCACCGAGCCTTCGAGGCCCTGCAGGTCGCCCTGGGTCGGCAGGCCGCCCTGGACCGCCTCGGCGAACACCTCGGACAACCCCTCCGCCTGCTCGGCGGAGAGGTGGGCCCGCTCCCTCAGGGCGCGGGCGAATTTCAGGGTGTCGAAGGCGACCGCGCTCATGCCCGTGAGCCTAGCATGAGCGGGGTCGCCCCGACAGGACCTCAGGGTTGTCCCGGGCCCATTCGGAGGCCGTTCTGCCGCGCGACGTCGATGGCGCGCCGCCCGTCATCGCGGGCTGCGCCTTCGGCTGTCCTGCACCGAAGCCGCGGCCGCTCCCGGGAACCCAGGCGCCCCTGCGGCGTCACCCCCGGACCGGACTGCAACCCTCAAAGGAGACCCCATGCCCGAGGACCAGAAGCCCATCAACCCGCTGGAGCGGCGCGAGACCATCGGCGTCGAGGACGGCAACCGCCACGACGGCGAGGCGGTGACCCCGAGCCGTCACGGCACCGGCACCGACCGGGGCGGGGCGAAAGCACCCCAGCCGGCCCCGAAGGCGACCCCGTCCGACGCGCCGCAGCGTTAACGGGGGATTAGGGTTAACGACTTATCACCACGGCCATGAGGGCCGTGGGAGCGGGGTTGCCACATCCCAGGCCCGCCCCTGGAGTGGCCGATGCCCGCGACCGTCGAGACCCGTCCCGCCCGCTCGAACCCCTTGCGGCGGCTCGCCGTCGCCGGGATCGTGGCCCTGATGGCGTCGGGTTGCACGTCGCGCGACCCGCTCAACTCCCTCAAGTCACTCACCACCGGCTCGTTCTCATCCCTATCCACCGGCTCGATCGACGCCAACGCCCCGCCCGACACCGCCCGGCGCGACGTCGGGCGCCTCGCCGCGCGCTACGAGCGCGACCCGGCCGATATCGGCACGGCCATGGCCTACGCCCAGGCCCTGCGGGCGACCGACCAGGGCGCCCAGGCCGCGGCGGTGCTGCAGCAGACGGCCCTGCGCAACCCGAAGAACCCGGCGGTGCTCGCCGCCTACGGCAAGAGCCTGGCCGAGGTCGGCCGCTTCGGCGAGGCGGCGGAGGTCCTGCGCAACGCCCACTCGCCGGCCAATCCCGATTGGCGCGTGCTCTCGGCGCAGGGCGCGGTAGCCGACCAGATGGGCGACCACGTCCAGGCCCAGCGCTACTACGAGGCGGCGCTCAAGATCGTGCCCGGCGAGCCGGCGGTTTTGTCGAATCTCGGGCTGTCCTATGCGCTGGCCAAGCGCCTGCCCGAGGCGGAATCGATCCTGCGCCAGGCCAGCGCCGATCCCCGCGCCGATGGGCGGGTGCGCCAGAACCTCGCCCTGGTGCTCGGCCTCCAGGGCCGCTTCGGCGAGGCCGAGCAGGTGCTGACCCGCGATCTCGGCCCGGCCCAGGCCGCGCAGAACGTGGCGGCGTTGCGGGCGTCGATGTCCCAGCACGCGATGGCCCAGCAGGCTGCCGGGAAGGCGGCGAGGCCGGCCGAGATGGGGAGCGGCATGAAGGCGGCGCCTGCGCAGGTGGCGGCGTCCGCGATGTGGAAAGAAGGACCGCAAGGCTTGAGGTGATTCCAGCCCTCGATTGCAGGCTCATTCTCTCTGGATCATCTACTTCGGTTCAAAGCCTGCTTGAGTTGGCGGATCAACCACTCCCCGTCATGTATGGACGGCCCCCGTTTCGCAAGGGTTTGTGAGCATCGGTTTGTGCCAGTCGGTTCAGGAGCAGTCATGTATCCGGCCTCTGATGCCGTC
>NZ_JBEXZS010000122.1:0-17080 GCF_040593685.1 Methylobacterium sp. EM32
CGGCCCCCGCCACCGCCTCGAACCCCGCCACCGCCTCGCGGGAGGCGGAGCCGGCCTCGGCGAGGCGGGCGGTCAGGCCCCCGACCGCGTCGTCGACCCGGCGCAGGGCGGCGCCGTCGCCGGCCGGGATGGTGGCCGCCTGCTCCATCGCCCGCTGGAGTTTGCCCAGGGCCTCCGGGGCGGCCATGCGGGCGAGCTCGTCGCGCACCTCGGCGCCGGCCCGCGCCATCGCGGCAGCGATGCGCCCACCCCCGGCCTCGACCGCCCGCTCGGCCTGCCCCATCGCCCGCTCGGCCAGCGGTCCGGCCCGGGCGAGCTCGCGCTCGTAGGCCTCGACATTGGCCTCCAGCGAGACCACCAGGCGCTCGATCTCGGTCGTCATGCCGGCGATCCCTCCTCGTCGAGGACGTCTCCATCGGGCGCGCCCCGGAGCCAGGCCCAGAGCGCATCCTCCTCCTCCGGCGTCGGGGCGTCGGCCGCTTCCGGGTCGCGGGCGCGGTTGAAGCCGTCGATGTAGGCGGCGAGCTGCCACAGGCTCATCGCCCGCAGGTCGGCGGCGGGCAGGCCCATGGCGGCGGCGGCGCCGTAGAACGCCGCGAAGGCGATCCGCCCCTCGGGCCCCGCCGCGCCGGCGGGGCGGCCGACCCGCTCGTCCTCGGCACCCTCCAGCGCCGCCGCCAGCACCAGGGCGGCCTTGGCGATCAGCGGGATGCAGGGCAGCCCGTCGAGGCGGCGGGCGAGCGCGTGGGCCTGCGGCACCGGGGTGCCGCCGCCGATCAGGCCGAGGCGCAGCACGTCGCGCACGTCCCGGAACCGGTACAGCCTCCCGGCATGGAACCGGTGCAGCAGGGCGGCGGGACCCATCCCCGTCGCTTCCTGCAGCGCCTCCAGGTCGCCGATGGCGAGGCGGAAGCGGTGGGTGACGTCCTCGAGGGCGAGGTCGATATGGCCGTCGCGGCTCATGAATGCCTCACGGAGTTCTTGCGCGCCTCACGCGGCGGCGGTGAAGGACACCGCCCCGGTCGATTGCAGAGCCACCGCCACGCTGCAGCGCTCGCCCCGCACGGCGCCGACCTCGAAGCTGGTGAGGTGGAAGAAGCCCTCCCAGGCGCCTCCGCCCTCCGCGCCGGCGCCGCTCACCTCGACCCTGGCCTTGACCGGCGCGTCCGACTCGTAGGCGGCGCGCCAGCGGGCGAGGCTCTGGCGCGCCATCAGGCCCTTGCCGGAGACCGCGACCGACTTCGAGACCGCGAACCGGTCGACGAAGGGCGCGGCGTCCTCGTCGGCGCAATCGGGCACGACCGCGCTGTTGGTCTCCTTGGTGAATTGCGCCGCGCGCTCGGTGAGGCCGCAGGGCGCCTCGAAGGTGCCGGCCTTGGTCAGGCTCTCGAGCTTCACGGCGATCGCCGAGAACGGCAGGGTGGTGGGCTGGGCCATGGTGGGTTCGCTCCGGAAGGATGGAGATCAGACGGTCTCGGCGGCCACAGCGCCGAAGCGGGCGACGCCGTGCCAGGAGCCGGGCCCGAGGGGCTCCGGCAGGACCAGGCTGCGCTCGTGGGAGAGCCACAGGAGCTCGCCGCGGGTGAGCGTCAGGTCGGCCTCGTCGAGGGCGGAAGCGACGGCGGCGAGCAGGTCCTGCACCGGTCCCAACCCCCGGGCCCCGCGCAGGAAGGCGTGGACGGTCAGGCGGCAGGCGCAGCCGCGCCAGCCTTGCGCCTCGTAGGGGGTGACCTCCGGCGGATCGACGCGCAGGAACGGCCATTCCTCCCGGGCGCTCGCCGCCTCCCGCACCCGGTCGCCGACGAGCGGGTGCAGGGCCGGATCGGCGAGGAGGCGGGCGCGCACCGCCCGCAGGAGCTGGGGCGAGAGGTCGAGTCCGGCCATCATCCCCTTCCCGTCAGGCGCGCGACCGCCGGTCCGATCACCGGCCGGGCCGCCCGCGTCGCGGTGCCGAATTCCCGAGCGGTCAGGCCTGGCGCCTCGACCGTGACGGCGGCGCCCGCTTGGGTCTCCGTCGCCTCGGCGCGCCCGTCGGGCAGTGCCTGCTGGATGTCGGCCGCGAGCGTGCGCGCGGCCTCCCGCGCCCGGGCCCGCGCGGCGTCGCTGCCGGCGCGGGCGAGGCGCGCGAGCCGCGCCTGGAGCGGGCCGGTCTCGGCTGTTGGCGTCACAAGGGTCGTCCCTGGATGATGGCGTGGCTGCCGGCGGGGTCGGTCTCCACCGCGACGATGCGGTGGCGGATCCCCGCCAGGGTGATCTCGTCGTCGGGATTCGGGGGGGAGCCCGGGGTCAGCACGACGGCCCGCACCAGGCGGCCGGGCAGCCCGGGCTCCTCGGAGGCCTCCCGGGCGCCGTCGAGGCGGGCGCGGACGGGCTCGTCCGCGACGCCGCCCCGGTGCAGGATCGCGGGCTCGAAGAGGGGGGCGAAGACCCCCCCGAGATGGCGGCCGATTCCGTCGAGGAGGCCCATCACACCACCGCCACGCCGGGGCTGTTGCGGCGCATCACCTCGTGGAAGCGCCGCCCGTAGGAGGTGAGCCCGAGCGTGCCCGGCAGGGCCTCGCCGGGCGGGTCGCGGCGCTCCAGGTGGAGCGTGCCGCTGCGCAGGGCCTTGAGGTCGAGGGCGCCCGCCCGGGCGAGCTCGGCCTCCGGGCCGCCCTGCCCGTTGAGGGTGAGGGTGTGGGCGGCGTGCAGCATCCGCCCGAGGGCAACGTCCGCCGCTGGCCAGGCCGCCCCGACCCGCGGGCCGGCTTCCGCCAAGGCCCCGGCAACCGCCGCGTCGGGGACGCTCCCGAAGGCCGGGAAGCGGGCCCGGAAGGCGTCTGGCGTGATCTCCGCCATCTCACGCCTCCCCGCCGGAGGGCGGGCGGCCGCGGCGGCGCTCGGGGCGCGGATCCGGCGGCGCCGGATCGGGCTCCGGCTCGACCCGCACCTCGCCCGCCGCCTCCCAGGCGGACAGGCACGGGTCCGGCCGCTCGGGCAGCACCAGCACCGCGCTCTCGCCGGGCAGGAGCAGCCGGGGCGCCCGCGCCCCCTTGGGCCAGACCAGCCGGGGGCCGGCCGCGTGGTTCGTCACCCGCATCATGTGCCGAGCCTCCCCTAGATGCCGTCGAGGTAGCGGCAGGCCGCCGGGCGGCGGATGTCGAGGCCGCCGAGCCGGAAGGCGCCCGGCACCTCGAAGCGCCACGGGCCGGTCTGCCAGGCCGGGAAGAACCGGAACGGCATCGGCAGCCACAGCTTCAGCACGGAGGGATCGCGGCGATACGCGACCAGGCGGGCGCTGCCGCCGGTGCCGGCGGTCTCGAGCGCCCGCACGCCGTAGACCGTCAGCTCCTGCCCGGTCTCCAGGGTGTAGACGTTGTGGCGCCGGATCCAGTCGAGCAGGGTGAGCGGGCTGATCCCGTCGAGGCGGCGCAGGCCGATGCCGAGCATCTGCTCGTAGGGGAGCAGCAGGGTATCGGCCATCTCGACGGTGTTCGAGCCGGTGAAGATGCCGATGAGCTGGCCGTTGACGTCGGCGAGGATCTGCTCGGGCGTCTTCTGGGCCCAGGCGGTGCTGCCGTTGGCCCCCGTCGCGGCGGCGCTGCCGACCGTCACGCCCGGATGGTTGAGGAGGCCGGAGAAGCCCTTGGCCGGGTCGCCCATCAGCGCGACCTGGTCGATGAACTCCTCCGAGGCGAGCCGGGCCGCGTCGGCCTTGTCGGCGTCGAGAGTCATGCCGAGGAGCTGGGCCTTGCCGAGCTCCTCCAGGTCGTAGCCGTAGCCGATCCCCGCCATGGCGACGGCGGTCTCGTGCTGGCGGCGCGTCAGCTCGACCTTCGGCACGTCGGCGGCGGCGCCGTGGACCCAGGTCGCCTGGCCGACCCGGTCGACCGAGAAGTAGGTCACGGTCGGCACCCATTCGGGTGCCGCGGTATCGACCGGCACGAGGCGCGGGTAGCGGATCGCCGGGTACTGGGCGCGGTAGACGGTCGGCTCGATGAAGGCCTGCTGGCTGACCAGGAAGGCGAGCGCCCGGGGGGCATCGGCGAGGAGGGTGCGGGTCATGGCTCGTGCCTCGTTCAGTTCAGGCGCAGGCGGACGAGGCCGCCGGCGGGCGCGGAGGTGTCGAACAGGGCGTTCGGGATCGGGGCGTTGCCGGAGGCGATGGCCGTGACGGCGCCGGCGGGCGTGACGTAGACGGGATTGCCTGCGCTCGCGGCGGATGCCGTGACGACCCAGACGGCGCCCCTCGTCATCACCGGCGCGGTCTCGCCCTTGGCGAAGAGGTCGGCGCCGGACGGGTTCGGCCGGGCGTTGCGGTCGGCGAGCACGATGCCGCGGACCACCGCGCCCGAGGCGGCGATGCCCTCGTCGCGGGCGCCCTGGAAGGCGGCGCGGCCGAAGCCGATCCCCTCCGCGGTCTCGACGATGCGGCTGAGGATCGTCGCGGGGGTCTGGTCGGCGGCCATGCCCTCGTAGGCGGCGGCCGGGCGGCCGGGATAGCTGGTCTGGACGGGGGGCATCAGCGGGCTCCTGCGGGTTTCCAGGCGTTGCGGAGGGTCTCGACCATGGCGGCGTGGGCCGCCTCGGGCGTCGGGCGAGCGGGGCGGTGGTCGCGCAGGGCGTCGCGCAGCGGATCGGCGGGCTGGTGCGGCGGCGACTGGCGCGGGGCGGCGGCGAGGATCCGGAAGGCGCCCTCGATCGCCGCGGGGGCCATGGCGTTCGCCTCCGCCTCGCCGAGGATCCGGGCCACCGCCTGGCGCCGGATCGCCTCGGGGGGCAGGCCGGCGGGATCGAAGGCGTCGCCGAGGATGCGGCGGGCATCGGCGACCAGGGCGCCGCGCGCGGCCGCCAGCGCGTCGAGGGCGGCCTCGTCCGGCACCCGGGCGCGGAGCGCCGCGACCTCGCCGGCGCGCTCGGCCAGGGCGGCTTCCGCGGCCGCCACCCGCGCCTCGGCCTCGGCGAGGCGCCGGCCGAGATCGGCGTCGCCGATGCGGCATTCCGGTCCGGCGCGCCCCTGCGCCACGATGGCGACGTGGTCGACGACGATCCGGGTCTGGCGGGCGTCGTAGGGTTCGCCGTCCGGGGCGGTGCCGGGGGTCCAGTCGAGGTCGCAGGTATAGCCGACCGAGACCTCGCGCCGCCCGGCCTGCACCGCCGCGATCGCGGCGGAATCGGCGAGCAGCATCGGGATCCGCACGAAGGCGCCGTCGCGCACCACCTCGTCGCCGACATGGCCGCGGGCGACCCCGCGCCAGGTCCGAGGCGTCACCGCCTCGGGCGGATGGTCGAGGGTGACGGGCTTGTGGCCGAAGCTGCGGAGCGACTCCTCGCGAAAGATCTCGTCCGGGTCGCGGTAGATCCGGACCTGGGCGAGGTCCGGCCGCGCGACCTCGTCGCCGCGATAGACCTGGACGTTGCCGGCGCGGGCGGCGCGCGCCTGCACCACCAGGGCGCCGTTGCCGAGCGGGCGCGCGCCCGCGATCTCGGCCGCGGGGCCGAGGCTGAACTGGTCGAAGAGGTGCATGGGTGGGGTCTCGCGTGGGGAGTGGGGGTGATCTCGCGCCCGCTCGGGCTTGTCGGTTCACACGCCGGATGGCGCGCATCCCTCCTCTCCCCGAGAGATCCCGGGCTTGCCCGGGATCTGCAAGCGACAGGCGAAGTCGGGCAAGCCCGACTTCTCGCGGGGAGAGGAGAGAACCCGCGTCTTTCTCGGCGACGTGACCGTCTCGGCCCGCTCGGGAGCGGGTCGGAACCCAGCTCAGCCCGTCGGTCGGCCGAAGGCCGCGGCGATGCCGGGGAAGAGGTCGGCGGCGGAGAGCCAGCCCTCGACGCCGCGGGAGAGGACCTCCGCGGGCACCACGCCCTCGCGGGCGAGCAGGGCCGCGGTCTCGGCCTTGAGGCGGCCGACCTCCGCCTTCTCGCGCTCGCTCGCCTGCGCCAGCGGCCGCCAGGCGTAGCGCAACGAGGGCTCGTCGCGGCCGAGCGCGTCGCGGACCAGGAGCCGGTCGAGGCGGGCGATGGCGGGAGTGAGCTCGACGGTCTGACGGGCCGCGACGTGGTCGTGGTAGTTGCGGATGTCGGATTCGCCGGTGGCGTTGAGGCCGGCGGGCGACTGGCCGAGCAGCCGCGTCACCGGGATGTCGGCGGCCCCCGCCGCGACCTGGAGGAAGAGGCGGGCCACCTCCGGCAGGCCCGAGAAGTCGAGCTGCTTCTGCTGGTAGCGCTCGCCTTCCGGCGAGCGGCCGTCGCCTTCGAGCAGCAGCATCCCGAACAGGCCCTTCATCCGGGCCGCGTAGGCGAAGCGCTCGGTGACAAGGCGGGTGCCGTCCTCGGTCGAGAGGGCTTGCGACAGGCCCGGCACCGAGATGATGTCCTGCTTGGCCTCGGGCAGCATCGCGGCGATGTGGGCGGCGGCCGCCGTCGCCTGGTCGATCGCCTCGAGCAACGCCTGGAGCACGCTGTCGCCCCAACCGTCGCCAACCGCGTCGTCCGGCAGGGCAGCGCCGAGGAGGCGCACCACCCGCGAGGGATGGACCGCCTGCCCGCCGGCGACGGTGTAGCCTTTCGGCTCGCCGAACCACGGCGAGAGCGGGTCGCGCTCGATGCCGCCGGCCTGGATCTGGCCGCGGGGCAGGACGTGGAGATAGCGCAGGCCCCCCTGCCCGACCGTCCCGGGATCGAGCGGCAGGCTCGGGTCCGGCGCCCCGTCGCCGATCAGGATCGCGGCGCCGCCGTGCAGGCGCGCGAGGCGCAAGGCCCGCAGCAGGCGGTCGCGAAGGCCCAAGCGCTCCTCGCTCGCGGCCAGCGCCGCCGCGACCTCCGGCGGCGCCTGCCAGGCGCGCCACTCGCGCAGCATGTCGAAGGGCACGATGTCGACGACCTTGCGGGCGAGCCAGTTGTCCCGGTAGGCGGCGTCGAGCTCCGCCCGGGCGCGGGGCACGTGGACGTGCAGGTTGCCGGTACTCTTGTCCCGCGGGCCGCCGAGGCCGGAGACGAGGTTGGCGAGGCGGTCGGCGATCCACATCACAGGACTCCGAGCAGGCCGTATCCCGGCCGGGCCAGCGCCGCGAAGGCGCGCGAGAGGGCGTCGACTTGGTCGAGGAAGGCGCCGTTGGGGAAGGCACAGAGCTCGTCGAGGAAGGCCTCGTTCCAGGGCCCGGCGACGAGGTGCAGGTTGCCGGCCTCGGCCTGGGCCGAGACCGGGGCGGCGCGGGTCGCCTTGTCGCCGCTCTCAAGGCTGGCTCGCGCGTCGTAGCCGGCGAGCCGCCCGACGAGGTACTGCGCCTGCGCCTTGCCGGCCTGGCCGGGATCCTGCGGCAGCGAGATCCGGCAGGACGGCCCGTCCTCCGCCGCGGTGGCGAGGATCAGCCGCTCGACGCCCCCGGCCGAGAGCCGGTCGCGGCGGACGTCGACGACGAAGAGATGCCCGTCGGGGGCGCGGGCGAGCTTGACGCCGGCGGTGTAGTCCGGCCCGCGCCCGCCCGTCCCACGCGCGCCCTTGGGCACGCTCGCCGCGAGGTCCCAGGCCCGGACGGTGGCGCAGCCGGCGGGGGCGGCCCGCACGACGGTGAACCAGCCGCGCTTGAACAGGCCGCCGTCGCGGGGGGCCGGGCGCTGCTGGTACTGGCCGGCCGCCGCGTACTCGCCCATCGTGGCCTTGTCGCGCTCCACCGCTTCCCGGGGAAAGCGGGCCGGAAAGAGGAGTTCGCCCGCCTCACGGCGCGGATCCTTGAACCCGATCCGGGTGGCGCAGGCGCGCTCCGGCTCGAACTCCATCGGCAGCATCAGGTGATCGTAGCCGAGGCTCCTCGCCAGGATCACGCCCGACAGGTCGCGCTCGTGCAGCCGCTGCATGATCACCACGATCGCCGAGCGGACCGGGTCGTTGAGGCGGGTCGGCACCGCCTCCAGGAACCACTGCGCGATCCCCTCGCGCACCCGCTCGGAATTGGCGCCGTCGACCGAGATCGGGTCGTCGAGGATCACCCGGTCGCCGCGCGAGCCGGTGATCGAGCCGGCCGAGACCGCCTCGCGCAAGCCCGTCGCCGTGGTCTCGAAGCGGCCCTTGCGGTTCTGGTCGCGGGTGAGCCGCACCCGGTCGCCCCAGAGCGCCCGGTACCAGGGCGAGGTGATCAGGCGCCGGGTGCGCAGGTTGTCGCGAAGCGCCAGCCGCTCGGTGTGCGAGACCGCGACGGTGCGTAAGCCGGGGCGGTTCCTCGGCCCCCATTCCCAGGCCGGCCAGAACACCCCGGCGAGCAGGCTCTTCATCGTGCCGGGGGGGACGTTGATCAGGAGCCGGGTGATCGTGCCGGCACTCACCGCCTCGAGATGGGCGCAGACCGCGTCGATGTGCCAGCCATGCACGTAGGCGCTGCCCGGCTCGACCGCTGGCCAGGCCCGGCGCACGAAGCCCGCCAGGCTCTCCTCGCTATCGAGCCGGTCGAGCGCCCGGATCAGGGCCGGCGGGTCGCTCAGCCAGGTTTGGGGCATCGAGATCCGCCGCGTCGAGGTGCCGGGCGCGGGACAGGCGCTCGGCGATGGCCCGGAGCTGGGCCCGCTGCCCCTCGTCGAGGAGGCGGATGGCGGCGTCGGTGTCGGGGATCGCGGGATCGTCACGGTGTTTCGCGTCTCCCTTGCCGTCGAGGTCCCAGGCCTGCCGCTCCAGGGCGATCCACAGTCGCGCCGCGGCGGCGAGGTCGCGCAACGCCGCGACGCGCTTCTGCAGGGCCGCCGCGCGGGACAGCCCGCTCTCTTCCGCGCCGTCGTCGGGCCCGGATTCCTCCGCGATGGCGGATTGGAGGTCGTCGAGGAGCTGCAGGGTAAGGGCGGCGCCCTGCGCCACCACGATGCGGTGGCCGCCGAGTACGTCGACCGGACACGTCAGGCCAGAAAGGGGCTTGCTCGAAGGGACATCGTGAGTGGGGCCGTCATCCGGGGCCGCTCCCACCGGCGGACCGGCCGGGGCGTCGCGCGCCCACCCCTCCGCCCGCGCCCGGCGCCGGAGCGTCGCCGGGCTGACGCCGAAGCGGCGCGCGATCGCCGGTCCGGCCCCCGGCTCGGCCCGGTAGGCCGCCGCGACGCCCGCCCAGTCGATGACCCGCCGTGCCGAAACCCCTCTCGTCGCCTGCGTCCGGGTCGGGAGCCTTGTGGCCATGTCGCCTCGTCGGGAGATGGGAGGCGCTAGAGCACTTCGCGATTGCGTTGCAATCGCGAAGTGCTCTAGCAGTTTGATTTTGCCGCATTTTCTGCGACGAACCGGTATCCACTTCGTCGGAAAATGCTCTAAGGCCGGCCCGTGGCCGCCGGCGGCCGAAGGCCTCCGGGCACGCGCCGCCCTTCGCCTCGGTGATGCCGTGGGCCGGGTCCGGGGACACATCCCCGCATGGCGGGGCAGTCGAGCGGCCACCTCCCTCGCAGGGCAGGCCGCAGACCCGGATAACCTGAAACCCTTGTACCCGCCCCGCCGATGTTCGTCAAATGTTCTCCTCGGCGGGGCGCAACTTTTTTCGATGCGTCAGTCCCGCGCGATCTGGTCCTCGTCGAGCACCACCGGGGTCTCGCGCCCGAACAGCGACAGGGCAACCCGGTAGCGCCGGCGGGCCGGGTCGGCCCCCTCGACCGTGCCGCGTAAAGCCGCGAGCGGTCCGGCCGTCACCCGCACGTCGTCGCCGAGGGCGAAGAGCAGCGCCGTCACCGCCTCCTCGTCGCCGCCCTCCGCGCCGCCGCCATGCCCGGTGACCGCGTCGGCGAAGGCCTGGAGCACGGAGGGCGCGATGACGACGGCGCGGCCGTCGCGAAACAGCACGCGGGCGATGCCCGGATGGCCCTCGACCCGCGCGAGGTCGTCGTCGTCGCGCAATCCGACGAACAGCGTGCGGTGCAGGAGCGGCACCCGGGCGGTGCGGCGGCGGCCCGTGGGCGAGGTCAGCTCGACCTCCTCCCGCGGCTCGAAGGTGGGGATGCCGGCGGCCTCGCAGTCGCTGGCGGCGCGGGCGGCCCAGCGCGGCCGCGTCTCGGCGACGAGCCAGACCCGGTCGGCCGCCAGCACGATCCGGGCCGGCCGGACCCGCCGGCGCCGCCGGCGCCGGATCTCGGCGGCCCGGTCGGCCGGCGGGCGGTCATGCGCCAGGGCCTCGCGGCGGCGGCGGGCGATGCGGCGCTTCTTCCCGCTCACGCCGCCCTCCCCGGCTGCCGGGCTCCGGTCAGGCTCCGCCGGGATGATCCGGCGGCGCGTCGGGAGGAGGAAGCTTGTCGCGGGCGGCCTCCCGCGTCAGCGCCTCGGTCGCGCGCACGATCCGGGCGCGCACCAGCAGGAACAGGCCGACCCCCGCGGCGAGGGTCCAGAGCACGATCAGGGCAACCTTCATGCGCCCCTCCTGCACCGGCGCGGCCTGCCGCGCGAGCGTCTTCGTCCCCGGCGCGACGGCTCTCCCGCCCTCCGTGCATCCATTGCGGCGATTCGCCGCCGACGCGGCCGGGGCGGCATCGGGTCGGATCGACCGCCTTCGTCCCGGCGTTGCGCCACGGGGAACTCGCGTCGAGCGGTTCGCTCCGGGCTGCGAGGAAACGGTGGACCATCGGGAACTCCCGCAACGAGGGGGTACGGCGCAAGGCTGCCGTTGGGGTAGGATGCATGACGGGGCGGGGGCGAACAGCGATGCTTGCCCGATCCTGGCCAAGGTCCTTGCGACCGAAGTGGCTACATGATGTAATGATTTTGCTCAATACCTCAAGTGTCAGGAAAGTTCGCTGAGGTGATTCAATCGGGAGAGAACCGGGTTCGGGCCGCGCAAGGGGAGCGGCTGCGCCAGGCGCGCATCGCCGCCGGCTACCGCTCGGCGCGGGACGCCGCCCTGCAGAACGCCTGGCCGGAGAGCACTTACCGGGCGCACGAGGCCGGCACCCGGACCATCGGCCAGGACGATGCCGAGCGCTACGCCGCGCGCTTCCGCCGCGACGGCGTCGAGGTCACCGCCAAGGGGCTCCTGTTCGGCGACGACGACGCGCCGGAGCCGGTCTCCGAGGGCGGTCAGGTCGTCGGCCAGGTGGTGGGGGTCAAGGGATTGATCAGCGCCGGCGGCTTGATCGACACCGGGGACGAGCAGCCCGGGCCGGACGGCGACCTCTTCCGGATCACGGTGCCGTTCCCGGTACCGCACGGTACCATCGCGTTCCGGGTCGCCGGCCTGTCGATGTATCCGAAATACGAGCCGGACGACGTGGTGCTCTGTGCCGAGACGGGCGAGAGCCCGGAGCGGCTGCTCGACCTCTACGCCGCAGTGGCGACGGCGGAGGGGCACCGCTTCTTGAAGAAGATCCTGCGCGGCTCGCAGCGGGGCTCCTACCACCTGGAGAGCCACAACGCCCCGCTGATGCCCGACCGCCGGCTGGTCTGGGCCTCAGGCATCATCAGCACCGTGCATGCGCAGCACTGGAGCCGGTTCTGCGCCGGGTCCAAGTCGGCCGGCACCAGGTCTGCCGGATAGACGTCCCGCGCATATGATGATCGCTGCTTCGTGCAGCGATCCGGTCAGTCCGCCTGCGCGACCCGGGCCGTGCGGCGCTGTGCGGTCCAGCGGCCGGAGCAGAGGGCGGAGACGTTCCAGGTGCCGGAGCCGGCATTGGCCTGGAGCCGGCCCGAGGCGGCGCCGCTGGTCGAGCCATGGCGGACCGTGAGGCCGACCTGACCGTCCGACCCGATGCGGCCGCTCACGGTCGCGCCGCCCTCTCCCGTCGAAGCCACCCGCACGTCGCCGTCGGCGATCGCGAGCGAGACGGTGTAGCGGCTGTCGCACATCCCCGATTCGGTGACGAGCTGCACCGACCAGGTGCCGTTGAACCCTCGCCCTTCCGCGGCCGCCGGCTGCAGGCTGGCCGGCAGGGCGGCGCACAGGACGAGAGCGGCGACGGACGACTTGAGCATGGAACCCCCGATGATTGGTCGAGCCCGGCCGGATGGACGGGGCCGGCTCGCTTCTTGACGCGTGGCAGATCGTTGCGGCGTGACCGCAATCGCCCGCTGCGCAAGCACTCGCGGGCTGGACGAGAAGCAATGTGGATGGGGGATCATTAACACAGGCAGAACGGCAGCAATATGGCGTGGCGTGGCGTGGCGCGCCTGCCGGCTGCTCGACTGAGCTATGGCCGCGCTTGCTCGCCGACTTGCTGCGCGGTGACTTGCCGGAAGAAGACTTGGCCGTTCTTCACCTTCGGCCGACGTTCAACCCGGCATCGCTGCCGCCATGCGGCGGCGCAGGGCCTCGTCCGGCAGCGGGCCGGTGCCGGCGCGCAGGTTCGCCGCCATGTGGCCCGGATCGGCGGTGCCGGGGATGGCGCAGGTGACCGCCGGGTGCGAGACGACGAACTTCAGCAGGATCTCCGCCCAGGAGGTGCAGCCGATCTCCGCCGCGTAGTCCGGCAGCGGCGTGTGGGCCAGGCGGCGCAGGAGCCCGCCGCCGCCGAAGGGCCGGTTGACCAGCACCGCCACGCCGCGCTCCGCGGCGAGCGGCAGCAGGCGGTTCTCGGCCGCCCGGTCGTCGAGGGCGTAGTTGATCTGCAGGACGTCCAGCCGTTCGGCCCGCAGCACCGCCTCGACGGCGTCGTAGGCGCTCTCGGTGTAGTGCGAGATGCCGATGTGGCGGATCCGGCCCTCCTCCTTCCAGGCCCGCAAGGTCGGCAGGTGGGTGCGCCAGTCGAGCAGGTTGTGGATCTGCATCAGGTCGAGGCGCTCGGTGCGCAGGAGCTGGAACGAGCGCTTCATCTGCGCGATCCCGGCCTCGTGGCCGCTGGTCCAGACCTTGGTGGCGAGAAAAGTCTTCTCCCGGGCCTTCAGGTCCGCCACGAGGTCGCCGGTGACGCCCTCGGCGCGGCCGTACATCGGCGAGGAATCGATCACCCGGCCGCCCTGGCCGAGCAAGGTCGCCACCACCTCGCGCAGGGGCGCCCGCTCGGCGGGCTTGGCGCCCACGTCGAAGCCGCGCCAGGTGCCGAGCCCGATCACCGGCAGGGTCTCGCCGCTCGCCGGGATCGGCCGCCGGTGTAACGGCGCCGCTTGGCTGGTCCCTTGGCTGGTCCCTTGCGCGCCCGCGCCGCCGCCGACCGCCGTGGCCAGCGCCGCACCGAGGAATCCCTGGCGGGTCAGCCCGTTCTCTCGCGTCATCGCGTCTCTCCCCTGTCGGCGCCGCGCCTGTCGCGAAACGCGCGCGGGCACTCGCCGGTGCCCTTGGCGAAGAAGCGCGAGAAATAGGCCGGGTCGGTGAAGCCGAGGCTATAGGCGATCTCGGCGATGCCGAGATCCGAATAGAGCAGGCTGCGCTTGGCCTCGAGCAGGCGGCGCTCGCGGATGATTCTTCCGGGGCTCGCGCCCGTCACCGCCCGGCAGGCGGCGCGCAGCCGCGCCTCGGTCACCCCGAGTTCGTCGACGTAAGCGATGAGTGGCCGCTCGCGGCGGTGATGCGCCTCGACGAGTTCGCGGAAGCGCGCGGTCAGCAGCGCCTGCGGGCCGGGCGGGGCCGGCGGCGCGCGGGTGGCGGCGAGGCGGCGCAGGCCGGCGACGAGGAGCAGCATCAGGTGCGCCTCGATGGCGCCGCGCCGGCCCGGCGCCGCCCAGGCCAGTTCCCGGGCGAGCTCGGCCAGTGCCTCCTCGACCGGGCCCGGCTCCGGCAGGGCGAGGGCCGCGGGGCCGGCAAACAAAGCCGACAATTCCGGCTCGCGCCCGCACAGGTCGCGCAGGTAGCGCGCCGAGAGAGTGAGCACCGCCCCCACCGTGCCGTCGGCGAACCGGAAGCCGTGGGCGGTGCCGGCCGGGACCGCCAGCAGGCACGGCGCCGCGAAGGGGAAAAGCTCGGCCTCGGCCCGCATCTCGCCGCCGCCCTCGGCGATCAGCAGCACCTGATGCAGGCTCGAATGGACGTGCGGGCGGATGGTCCAGCGGTTCGGTCGGCTGCGATCGTCCAAGGCTTCCAGGTGCAGGAAGCGGTCGTCGGCATCCCGCGGCGCCTCGCCGTAGAGGAAGAAGTGCGGCACCGCAGGGGCTTGGGCAGGATCGAGACGCATCGCGGGCAGGCCCTGGCGGGACGGGCGGGGACTTCGAAAAATCCAACTTTTCCCTCGCCCCGTCCATCGTCAACCGGGCCGGCGCGGTTCACCTTTGCGCCATCGCGCAGCCACCGCCGAGACGGTGGCGCCACGGTTTTGGGAAACGCTCAAGGACACGCGCATGCGCACGAAGGTCGCCATCATCGGCGCCGGCCCGGCCGGCCTCTTCCTCGCCCACCTGCTCGCCCGCGCCAGAATCGACGCGGTGGTGCTGGAACGGCGCACCCGCGACTACGTCGAGGGCCGGGTGCGGGCCGGCGTGCTGGAGCAGGGCACCGTCGCACTGATGGAAGAGCTCGGCCTCGACGCGCGGCTCAAGGCCGAAGGCCTGCCCCATACCGGCACCAACCTCGCCTATGACGGCGAGATCTTCCGGATCGACATGGCGGCCCTGACCGGCGGCTCTGCCGTCACGGTCTACGGCCAGCAGGAGGTGATGCGCGACCTGTTCGACGCCGCCGAGCCCCGCGGCGTCCGGATCGTGTTCGAGGCCGAGGACCTGCGGCTCGACGGCCTCTCCGGCGACAGCCCGAGCGTGACCTACCGCAAGGACGGGGTCGCACACACCCTCGCCTGCGACTACGTGGCGGCCTGCGACGGCTTCCACGGCGTCGGGCGGGCGTCGATTCCCGCCGACGTGCTGAAGGTCTACGAGCGGGTCTATCCGTTCGGCTGGCTCGGTATCCTGGCCGAGGTGCCGCCGGTCAACCACGAGCTGATCTACGCCAACCACGCCCGCGGCTTCGCGCTCGCCAGCATGCGCTCCCCCACCCGCAGCCGCTACTACGTCCAGGTCGGCCTCGACGAGCGGATCGAGGACTGGTCCGACGAGCGCTTCTGGGACGAGGTCGAGACCCGCCTGGGGCCGACAGCCTCCGCCGGGCTGGTGCGCGGCCCCTCCTTCGAGAAGAGCATCGCGCCCTTGCGCAGCTTCGTCGCCGAGCCGATGCGCTACGGCCGCCTCTTCCTCGCGGGCGACGCCGCTCACATCGTCCCGCCGACGGGGGCCAAGGGCATGAACCTCGCGGTCTCCGACGTCGCGATGCTCGCCGAGGCCCTGAGCCAGTTCTACGGCGAGCGCGATTCGTCCGGCCTCGACGGCTACTCCGCCCGGGCGCTCGCCCGGGTGTGGAAGGCCGAGCGCTTCAGCTGGTGGTTCACCGGCCTCACCCACCGCTTCCCCGACATGGACGAATTCGCCCGCCGGATGCAGGTGGCGGAGCTCGCCTATATCCGCGGTTCGCGGGCCGCGCAGACGGCAATCGCGGAGAATTACGTCGGGCTACCGATGGGGTTCGGGCGCGAGGCGGTGGCGGCGTGATTTCTGCGGATGGTTTGACGGGGCTCTTCGATTGATTTGGCGCACACGTTGACGCCTCTGCACGTCATCCCGGGGCTCGACGAAGTCGAGAACCCGGGATCCATAACCGCTGACGATGCAGGACAAGACGGTCAGTGTTCCGCTCGATCCTGAACCGTCGGCGGTTATGGATCCCGGATTCCGCTTGCGCGGCCCCGGGATGACGTCGAGGATTGCAAATCGATCCGCCAGATCGGTCAGGCGCTCAGCGGGGCACCGCCGCGACCTCGCCCCAGCTCTTCAGCGGGAAGGCCCGATCGTAGGCAAGGTTGAAGACGAAGGCGTAGGCCACGTAGAAGAGCGCAATCGCGATATCCATGACGAAGGCCTGCATGAGGCCGATGCCGAGATACCAGGCGATCGGCGGCAGCAGGATCACCAGCAATCCCGCCTCGAACAGCACGGCGTGCGCCAGCCGGAGACCGAGGCTCTTGCGGGTATGTCCGATGACCCGCTGCATCGTGCGGTCGAAGCCTAAATTGTAGACGTAGTTCCACCCCGTCGCGGCCACGGCGCTCCCCACCCCGATCACGCCCATCGCGGAGGTGTGCAGCCCGAACAGGATCGTCCCGAGCGGGATGATGAGCGCGAGGCCGACGGCCTCGAACAGGAGGGCGTGGCGGATGCGGTCGCGGGTGCTGCGCATGGAGAACTCTTGCAGAAAAATCCGGTTGGTCCGCCGCCTTCTATCGGCGATACCCCGGGCTGCAAGTTGGGACGTATCGGGAAATCAGATCGATGGCCGTCTCGCTCGACCAGCTCCAGGCCTTCGTGGCGGCGGCCGAGGCCGGCTCGTTCTCCGGTGCGGCCCGTGTCCTGCGGAAGGCGCAATCCGCCGTCAGCACGCAGGTGGCGAATCTCGAGGCGGATCTGGGGCTGGAGCTGTTCAGCCGGGCGGGCCGGAACCCGGTCCTGACCCCGGCCGGCGAGCGGCTGCTCCAGGAGGCGCGGGTCGTGCTCGACCGGCGCGAGCACCTGATCGGCGTGGCGAGCAGCCTGGAGCGGCGGGTCGAGAACCGGCTCGTCGTCGCCATCGACGAGCTCTATCCCGAGCACGCGCTCGGCGCCCTCTTCGCCGAGTTCGCCCGGGCCTTCCCCTTCGTCGAGCTGGAGCTGCTGTTCCCGCTGATGGAGGATGTCAGCCGCATGGTGCAGTCGGGCGCCGCCGATCTCGGGGTGATGTGGCGCCAGGAGGTCCTGCCGACGGAGCTCGGTTTCCAGACCATCGGCTGGGTGCCGCTCAAGCTCGTCTGCGGGCGCGACCACCCGCTCGCCAAAGCGCGGGTGGAGTGGGAGGAACTGAAGCGCCACCGCCAGATCCTCATCGCCGCCCGCAGCGATGGGCCGGAGAAGCGCCGCCTGCGGGTCGCCGCCGAGGTGTGGTGGGTCGAGAGCCACTGGGTGATCCTCGAGATGGTCAAGCACGGGATCGGCTGGGCCTTCGTCACCGACCACGTCATCGCCGCCTCCCCGACCGCGCCGTTCCTCGTCACGCCGGACCTGCAGTTCGATCAGGGGGATTGGCCGATCGCCCTGGAACTGGTCTGGCACAAGCAGCGGCCCTGTGGCCCGGCGGCGGCGTGGCTGCGCGAGCGCTTCGCGGCGGAGCGGGTCGGCGGCCTCTCGGGGGGTGGGCAGGTG
>NZ_JBEXZS010000123.1:0-1416 GCF_040593685.1 Methylobacterium sp. EM32
AAGGTGCTTCGGTCTCGAAGACGACGGGGCAGAATGCTCCGGCACGAGGCGTCTCGGACGCCAAGGGACCGCATCGCGCCTTGAACCATTGCCGTTCAGGGTCGATGAGCGTGATCGAGGACATGCGGGTGCCGAGCATGCGCTGAGCGAGCTTCGCCAGAGCGTCGAACTCGCGTTCCGGGGCCGTGTCGAGCAGCGCGATCTCAGCGAGCGCCTTCTGGCGCACCGCTTCTCGTTGGCTGTCTGACATGTTCCCTCGCCACGTTCCTCCGCCATAGCTACCTTGGCATTGATGAATGTCCCGTTCCTAACGTTTTGATCAGGAGCCGCCACCGGAGTGATCGAGTCGGCTCGGCCGAGTTGAGGCAAGTCGGTAGCGCCCCTGGACAGGTCACCCATGGCTTCGCGCCGAAACAGAGTGAGCCAGTGGCAGCTCTGATGCTTATCGCGATTGCGCAACATGTGACAGCGCTGGCAGCGCGCCGTCAGGTTGGCATCCTAAATATTGGCCGTGTCGTGGTTGCGGCGGGCTACCGTCGGCACCATCAACGCGACGAAACGCGGGCGAGCAAGTCCTCGTCACGCGGCCGATGCCGGAACCGGTGATCCTCGCGATCGAGACAAGTCGAGTTTCCAGCGTATTACCACCAATCATTGCCGAGGCGGGAAACTCTCTGCAGGTGTGGGTGATCACATATCACGCACCGGACCTGCGTCCTGCGGGAAAATCTAGCTTGTCCAGAATTGAACACGACTTAGGCAGAACGCCGACCGCGCGGCGGACCGGAAGCGTTTTCCCCGTCACGGAGACCCGGCCCGCCGGTGACGCCAGCCGAGCGGCCATGAGGCGGCAGGCTGGTGTGACTGCTGGGTCAATGTTCGGCTGCCAATCCGGTTCCGGCAGCACAACGACCGCCAGAGATTTAGAATCTTGGCGGGCTCCGTTCTGAGGGAGCTGCGATTGCCCATCGCACCACGCAACACCTGCTCGATAGATTTGCTCCAGCTTGATGACAGACGTGTCGAGCTCACCCGTATTGTGTTCGAAGGGGGGGTCAACAGCGAGATTTACGACCATTGCACGTGTAGTGTCGGAAAATAATATATCGACATTCATAAGTAAAAATTTGATCCTAAATGACATTAATTCAATTCTTTGCCCTCTGTTTGATGGCGAATATCGGTGATCGAGGGTGCGGCATAAGGGTATGATTGTAGGAAAACGGAATTTTCAATTTGACTGTGGGCCTGCAGTGGCGCAGAAGTGTCTGCCGCCTCCGGAACGAGCGCATGCAACGCGAATGGAAAACGTGGCCGCAGATCGCGATCATGGTGCTACAACAGATCAAGAATTTTCCTTGCGGCCACAATCTGCTTTGGATTGAATTCAAAGATATTGATGATGATAACAGCATG
>NZ_JBEXZS010000124.1:0-2893 GCF_040593685.1 Methylobacterium sp. EM32
AAGGTGCTTCGGTCTCGAAGACGACGGGGCAGAATGCTCCGGCACGAGGCGTCTCGGACGCCAAGGGACCGCATCGCGCCTTGAACCATTGCCGTTCGGGGTCGACGAGCGTGATCGAGGACATACGGGTGCCGAGCATGCGCTGAGCGAGCTTCGCCAGAGCGTCGAACTCGCGTTCCGGGGCCGTGTCGAGCAGCGCGATCTCGGCGAGCGCCTTTTGGCGCACCGCTTCTCGTTGGCTGTCTGACATGTTCCCTCGCCACGTTCCTCCGCCAGAGCTACCTTGGCATTGATGAATGTCCCGTTCCTAACGTTTTGACCAGGAGCCGCCACCGGAGTGGTCGAATCGGCTGGGCCGAGATGAGGCAAGTCGGTAGCGCCCCTGGACAGGTCACCCATGGCTTTGTGCCGAAACAGAGTGAGCCAGTGGTAGCTCTGATGCTTATCGCGATCACGCAGCATGTGACAGCGCTGGCAACGTGCCGCCAGGTTGGCATCCTGAATATTGGCGGTATCGTGGTTGCGGTGGGCACCGTCGGCACCACCAACGCGACGAAACGCGGGCGAGCAGGTCCTCGTCACGCAGCCGCAGCCGCTGCCGCAACCGGTGATCCTCGCGATTGAGACAAGTCGAGTTTGCAGCGTATTACCACCAATCATTGCCGAGGCGGGAGCTTCTCTGCAGGTGTGGGTGGTCACATATCACGCACCTGACCTGCGTACTGCGGGAAAAATCTAGCTTTTCCAGAATTGAACACGACTTAGCCAGAACGCCGACCGCGCGGCGGACCGGGAGCGCTTTCCCCGTCACGGAGACCCGGCCCGCCGGTGACGCCAGCCGAGCGGCCATGAGGCGGCAGGCTGGTGTGACTGTTGGGTCAATGTTCGGCTGCTAATCCGGTTCCGGCAACACAACGACCGCCAGAGATTCAGAATCTTGGCCGGCTCCGTTCTGAGGGAGCTGCGATTGCCCATCGCACCACGCAACACCTGCTCGATGGATTTGCTCCAGCTTGATGACAGACGTGTCGAGCTCACCCGTATTGTGTCCGAAGGGGGGTTCAACAGCGAGATTTACGACCATTGCAAGTGCAGCGTCGGAAAATAATATATCGACATTCATAAGTAAAAATCTGATCATAAATGATATTAATTCAATCCATTGCCCTCTGTTTGATGGCGAATATCGGTGATCGAGGGTGCGGCATAAGGGTATAATTGTAGGAAAACGGAATTTTCAATTTGACTGTGGGCCTGCGGTGGCGCAGCAGTGTCTGCCGCCTCCGGAACGAGCGCATGCAACGCGAATGGAAAACGTGGCCGCAGATCGCGAGTAATTACCCAGGGGGTGCTGTGACGGTTGGCGCCATCGCGGCTTAGGTGTCAGGTCGTCCCCCCCCCCCTTGCCGTCTGACGGTTTGGCTGATTCCCTGTCGGGATGAGCCGCAGCGATCTGGAGCGCCTGAGCAAGGAGGAACTGATCGAGCTGGTGCTACGCTTGCACCGGCCAGAGAAGACCTCGCGCACCTCGTCCAAGCCGCCGGCCACGGATCGCAAGGAACGGCGCGAGAAGTCCCGGCCGGGCGGGGCCAAGCCCGGGCATGAGGGTCACAAGCGGGCGCTGACCCCTGATCCGGATCAGGTGCTGGAGCACCGGCCGGCCTCCTGCTCATCGTGCGGCGAACCACTGCCGGCCGACCTTCCGGCCGAGGTCGTCAGCGTGCACGAGCGCATCGACCTGCCGCTGGTTCGCCCGGTGGTGGAACAGCACCGGCGCTTGTGCGTGACCTGCCCGGCCTGCCGGACCCGGGTCGCCGCGCCGCGGCCGGCGGGGGCCGACGCGACGCCGTTCGGGCCGCGCCTGCACGCGGTGGCGACCTATCTGAAGACCTTCCAGGCGCTGTCCTACGAGCGGTTGCAGGCGGCCTTGTCGGACCTGTTCGGGCTGAGGCTGAGCCAGGGCGGGCTGATGAACGTGCTGCGGCGCGCCCAGGACTGCTGTGCCGAGGGCCGGGACGCGGCGCTGACGCGGCTGCGGCAGGCGTCGGTGGTGGCCTCGGACGAGACCGGGGTGCGTATCGAGGGCACCAACAGCTGGCACTGGGTGTTCCGCTGCGAGGACGCGGTGGTGCATCACGCCGCCCCGAGCCGGGCTGGCACGGTGGTGAACGAGGTGATGGCCGGGCACCGGCCGGCGGTGTGGCTCTCCGACCGCTACTCGGCCCAGCAGGGACACGGCGAGCGCCAGCAGACCTGCCTGGCGCATCTCGCCCGCGACGTGGCCTACGCGGTCGAAGCCGGCGACGACCTGCTCGCCCTGCGGCTCAAGTGGTGGCTCGACAACGCCTTCGGGCTCGCCCGCGGGCTGACCGAGTTGGCCGCCTCGACCCTGGCGCGCAAACGGCGCGACCTGGAGCGGAACCTCGACGACATCCTGAAGGCCCCGGCAACGTGCGATCTGGCCCAGGCGCTCCAGACCCGGATGCAGCGGGCCCGTGACCAACTCCTGACCTTCGTGGCCTTCCCCGGGAAGGTCGACGTGACCAACAACGCCTGCGAGCGCGACCTGCGGCCGGCGGTGGTCCAGCGCAAGGTCACCAACGGCTATCGGGCGATGTGGGCGGCCAAGGGCGAGGCGGACGTGCGCACCGTCGTCGCCACCGCGGCACTCCGAACCAAGGCGACACCCTTCGCCACCTTGCTCGCGACCATCACCGCCTGATCAAAACCCCGCCTACAACTAAAAAGGGAGGGGTGGAAAACGCGCGTGCCGAAGAATACCCCCTGGGTAATTACGATCGCGATCATGGTGCTACAACAGATCAAGAATTTTCCTTGCGGCCACAATCTGCTTTGGATTGAATTCAAAGATATTGATGATGATAACAGCATG
>NZ_JBEXZS010000125.1:0-21263 GCF_040593685.1 Methylobacterium sp. EM32
TCGTGCTCGGCGATGAGCGCGGAGTGGGCGGCGTGGCGGCTCTGGGCGGTGTTGGGGTGCTGTTCGTCGAGGGGGGGGGGGCGGGTGGGGGGCATGGACGCTCGTGACGCGGGGCTCGGTGTTCGAGCCTGATTTAGGGCGCGTCCGGCACGAGTTCGCCGGCGCGGATCTCGCGCCTGTGGTGCCTCAGGATGGCGAGGATTTCGTTAACCGTGCAGTCGCACTCGCCTCGTACATACATTTGTGCGCATAAGGGTCGGGGCGTTCGGTACTGATGGTCGATATCGAATGGGACGATGGCAATCGGGAAAAGTGCCAGAAGCACGGGGTCTCGATCGCAGAGATCGAGTCCGTCCTGCGCGGCAAGCCGCGCATCGCGCCGGATCTGAAGCATTCCGCGGTGGAGCAGCGCCTGATCGCCATCGGGCGTACATCAACCGGGCGATCCGTCTTCATCGTCTTCACGCTCAGGCGGTACGACGACGAACAATCCATCCGACCGATCAGTGCTCGCTACATGCATCGCAAGGAAGCCGCAGCCTATGACCATTAAAGTTCCGGAGTTCAGCACCGACGAAGAAGCCGAATCTTTCCTCGATCAGGACCTCTCCAGCCTCGATTTTTCGCAGTTCAAGCCAGTCCAATTTGAGTTCGCACCGAAGACGGAGCGGGTGAACATGCGCCTGCCCAAGGAGCTCCTCGATGCCGTCAAGGCCTCGGCCTCGCGAGAAGGGATGCCATATCAACGCTTCATTCGCCGAGTGCTCGAACACGCAGTGTCTCGGGCTGAGGGCAGCAAGACGAAGGAATAAGTCGCCCGCAGCCAGCCGAGTCAAAAAACCTTGATCGCTGACTGTTCAATTCGCGCACGCAGCCGTGGATGCAGACTGTCACGAGTAGTTACGTCGACTTCCGTTCCCAATCGCTCCTCAAGGAAGAGCTTGATGCCGACGAGATCGAGGCCGTTGAAGCGGCTTTCGGGGTCGTCGTCGATGAACAGGTCGAGGTCGCTGTCGGGCCGGGCATCGCCCCGCGCGGTCGATCCGAACAGGTAGAGCGACGTCGCGCCCATGTCCCGCACGCTGTCGGCATGCGCCTTGAGCTGGATGATGGCGTCGTCGCGAGTCATGATGCGATGATACCGCGCTGCACGGTGCGAGGCCACAGGCCGCGATCAGGAGCGCTCAGGCCACCGCCTCGCGCTTCCCCATCAGTCGCACCTTCCATCCCAGAGCCGGCCGCTCGATGAGGCGCCAGGACAGGGCCGCCACCGCCAGCGTCAGGACCAGCGACGGCCCGAGCAGCCACCACGCCGAGGCCGTCGGGAACAGCGCGTGCAGGCTCTGCTGCACCGGCCAGCCATAGAGATAAGTGCCGTAGGAGAGGTCCGCCCGCGGGTCGAGGGCCGGGTGGCGGACCGGGGGGTTGAGGCTGAGGCAGAGCACGCCGTACGCCTCGGCGAGGAACAGCAGAGGCGCGTAGACGGCGGTGCCGTGGGCGAGGCCCGCGAGGACGAGTAGCGCGAGCGCCAACGGCCAGCTCAAGGGCGCCCGGTCGGCGTAGAGGAACAGCGCGGCGCCGGCCGAGAAGATCAGCGGCAGGCGCAACGACGTCTCGAGGGCCTTCGGCATCTCGCCGTCGCGCAGGCCCGCCGCCGCGAGCGCCACCGCCAGGCCGGCGACGAGCACGGGCGCGAGCCAGCGCCGGCGCAGGGTGCCGAGCAGCCCCGCCGCCAGGAGGCCGAGATAGCACAGGACCTCGTATTTGAGCGTCCAGACCGTGCCCATCGGGAAGCGGAACGGATTCTCCGAAAAGACGCCCGGCAGGGCGGCGTTGCTCTTGAAGGTGGTGAGTGTGCCCTGAATGAACCGCCACAGGCCGGGATCGGCCCAGTAGGCGGAGAGCGGCCGATCGGTCATCAGGCTGCCGAGGCCGAGCGCGACGGCGAGCGTCGCCGCGACGAGACCGGGCACGATGCGCAGGGCTCGCGCGACGACGTAGTCGCGGGGCCCGCGCCGCATCAGGCTCATCGTGACGAGGAAACCGGAGACGGCGAAGAAGCCGTTCACCGCGTGCTCGCCCAGCGTGTAGCCGGTCAGGCGCGTCAGCGGCTCGTCGAGGATGTGCCCGGAGGTGACGCTGAAGGCGTGCGAGACCACGACGAGGAGGGCGAGCGCCAATCGCACCGCCCCGAAGGCGTTGTGCGGCCGGGCGAGACCGGCGGCGACCGTCACCATGCGCCGGCCTCCGGCTGAACGGCCGGGTGCTGCGCCAACCCCTCCTGCGCCAGCGCGCTGCGGCCCTGCCGCGCCGCCCAGGCGCCGGCGACCGAGCCGCCGTAGCGCTCAAGTCCAGAGCGGCGGAAAGCGAGCGCCGCGAGGAGCGCCTTCACGCCGTTCTTCGCCAGCATCGCGCCCGTCGGGTCGGGCAGGCCGTACTTGCGCGAGACATAAGATCGCGACCAGGCCTGGTGCCAGCGCGCGCGGCGCACCCGCCCCCGCTCCGGCGCGCTCGACGCGCCGCGGCCGTGGAGCGCCACCGCGCCGTGGACGTGGACCAGCGCCTTGCCCGCATCGGCGATGCGGCGGCACAGGTCGTCATCCTCGTAGAACAGGAAGATCTCTGGGTCGAAGCCGCCCAGCGACAGGAAGAGGTCGCGGCGCACCATCAGGCAGGCGCCGGACAGGAACGGCGCGCAGGCATCGCCCTCGGGCGGGTGGAGCCGTCCGCCCGGGTTGGTGAGGTAGGGCGCGAGCAGCGAGCGCGGCTGGTAGAAGAACCGCCCGTCGGGCTCGACGATGCGGGGCGCGAACAGACCCGCATCGGGATAGGCCTCGGCCGCCGCCAGCAGCGCGTCGGCGGCACCCGGCTGCAGCGCGACATCCGGGTTGACGATCAGGGCGTACTCGGCCCGGCCCGCTGCCCAGATCCCGGCATTGTTGGCCCGGCCGTAGCCCTCGTTGCGGGGGAGCCGCAGCACCCTCGCACCGAGAGAGGCGGCGAGATCCGCCGAGCCGTCGCGGCTGGCATTGTCGACGACGAGCGCCGGCACGTGCTCGCGGGCGAGCGCGGCGAGACAGGCCGGCAACACGCCGGCGCTGTCATGCGCGACGACGACCGCGACGAGACCGGGCACAGGCTGCGATCAGCCCTGCTTCTGCGGCAGGTTGAGGCGGATATGCAGCTCGCGCAGCTGCTTGGGACCGACCTCGGAGGGCGCGCCCATCATCAGGTCCTCGGCGCGCTGGTTCATCGGGAACAGCACGACCTCACGGATGTTCGGCTCGTTGCAGAGCAGCATCACGATGCGGTCGACGCCGGGCGCGATGCCGCCGTGCGGCGGCGCGCCGAGCTTCAGCGCGTTCAGCATGCCGCCGAACTTCGCCTCGAGCACTTCCCGAGGGTAGCCGGCGAGGCCGAAGGCCTTCTCCATCACCTCGGGGCGGTGGTTGCGGATCGCGCCCGACGACAATTCGATGCCGTTGCAGACGATGTCGTACTGGAACGCCTTGATGCCGAGGATCGTGGCGTGGTCCTCGGGATCGAGGGCCATGAAGGCGTCGTGGTCGAAGTTCGGCATCGAGAACGGGTTGTGCGAGAAATCGACCCGCTTCTCGTCCTCGTTCCACTCGTACATCGGGAAGTCGGTGATCCAGCAGAAGGCGAACTGGTCCTTGTCGGACAGGGCCAGTTCGTCGCCGACGCGGATGCGGGCCTTGCCGGCGAGCCCCGCCGCCTTGGCCTCGGGCCCGGCGGAGAAGAACACCGCGTCGCCGGCCTTGAGCCCGGCCTTGGCGGCGATGGCGGCTTGCGCCTCGGCCGGCACGAACTTGGCGATCGGCCCGCGGCCGGTGAGCTTTCCGCCCTCCTCCTCGAACACGATGTAGCCGAGGCCGGGCGCGCCCTCGGAGCGGGCCCAGTCGTTGAGCTTGTCGAAGAACGAGCGCGGCTGCGAGGCGGCGCCGGGAGCGGGAACCGCGCGGACCACGCCGCCGGCCTTGATGGCGTTCTTGAACGCGTTGAAGGTCACGTCGTCGCGCAGGAACTCGTCCGTCACGTCGGCGATGATCAGCGGGTTGCGCAGGTCCGGCTTGTCGACGCCGTATTTCAGCATCGCCTCGGCGTAGGGGATGCGCACGAAGCTCGGCGAGACCCGCTTGCCCTCGGCGAATTCCTCGAAGACCGAGCGCAGCACCGGCTCCACCGCCTGGAAGACGTCTTCCTGGGTGACGAAGCTCATCTCGATGTCGAGCTGGTAGAACTCGCCCGGCGAGCGGTCGGCGCGGGCGTCCTCATCGCGGAAGCAGGGCGCGATCTGGAAGTACCGGTCGAAGCCGGCGATCATCGTCAGCTGCTTGAACTGCTGCGGGGCCTGCGGCAGGGCGTAGAACTTGCCCGGATGCAGGCGCGACGGCACCAGGAAGTCGCGCGCGCCCTCCGGCGAGGAGGCGGTGAGGATCGGGGTCTGGAACTCGAAGAACCCGCCCTCGCGCATCCGCCGGCGCAGCGAATCGATGATCGCGCCGCGGCGCATGATGTTGGCGTGCAGCTTATCGCGGCGCAGGTCGAGGAAGCGGTACTTGAGCCGCGTCTCCTCCGGGTATTCCTGGTCGCCGAAGACCGGCATCGGCAATTCGGCGGCGGCGCCCAGCACCTCGAGGTCGGTGATGTAGACCTCGACCGCGCCGGTCGGCAGTTCCGCGTTCTCTGTGCCGGCGGGCCGCTGGCGCACCCGCCCGTCGATGCGGATCACCCACTCCGAGCGCACGGCCTCGGCGCCCTTGAAGGCCGCCGAATCGGGATCGATCACGCATTGGGTGATCCCGTAATGGTCGCGCAGGTCGATGAACAGCACGCCGCCATGGTCGCGGACGCGGTGGCACCAGCCGGAGAGGCGGACGGTCGCGCCGACGTCGGACGGGCGGAGCGCCCCGCAGGTATGGGAACGATAGCGGTGCATGGGCGTGTCTTGACTGTCCAGAAGCGCGGCGGTCTCGACCGGGCCCGGAACCGGGCGCGCGGGCGGGCCGCCGGCGGGAAATGGCTCCCGGCACCCATTCGCGAAGGGGGGAGCGAAGTCAAGCGCAGGGCCTCGATCCGGCCCCGTTCGCGCTTGTGGAACAAACAACGAACAATTATATTATCCACATGGATCAGCACAGCTTTTTCGGCTCCTTCGAGCCCCACCCCGACCCTCTGCCGGATCCGCCGCGGGACACGCCCGCGGCGCTCCCGGCGACGCGACCGGAAGCCCGCGCCACGCCGACCGAGATCCACGACAGGTTCGTTGAACGCCAGGACGGCGCCTGGCGGGTCCTGCCGATCGAAGGCCGGTTCGAGCTCGTCTACGAGGACGGCAACGGCGCCTGGAGCGTGCGCCGGCTGCAGGCGCACGAACTGAAGATCGGCCCGGGCCGGGTGCTGGTCGGCGGCACCGACCGCGACCGGGACGGCTACCGGGGCTTTCGCGCCGACCGCATCCACCGCCTGACCGACCGGGACACCGGCGAGCGGGTGGAGCGCAACGTCCTCGACTGGCTCACCCGCCGGGCGGAAGCGACGCGGCGGGCCCGCGCCGCAGCTTTGCGCCGGGAGGCGCGGCGGAGCGGGCCGCGCGCGGCGTGATTTCGGGTGACCGGGCTGCGCAATCCCCATAACCCACGGCGTCGGTCTCTCGCGCTGGGCTTCCGGCTCCGCTATAGCCGATGGTCATGAAGCTGATTACTTCGACGGAAGAACTCGCCTCCGCCTGCGCGCGCTTCGCCACGCAACCCTTCGTGACCGTCGACACGGAGTTCATGCGCGAGACGACCTACTATCCGAAGCTGTGCCTGATCCAGATCGCGGCACCGGACGGGTCGACCGCGCTCGTCGATCCGCTGGCACCCGGCATCGACCTCGCGCCGTTCTTCGCCCTGATGGGCGACGAGGGGGTGCTGAAGGTCTTCCACTCGGCCCGGCAGGACCTCGAGATCATCTGGCTGCTCGGCGGGCTCCTGCCGCAGCCCTTCTTCGACACGCAGGTCGCCGCGATGGTCTGCGGCTACGGCGATTCCGTCTCCTACGAGCAGCTTGTCAACGACGTCGCCAAGGCGAAGATCGACAAGTCGTCGCGCTTCACCGACTGGTCGCGCCGCCCGCTCTCGGACGCGCAGCTGAGCTACGCGCTCTCGGACGTCACCCACCTGATCAAGGTCTACGAGACCCTGGCCCGCGAGCTGATCTCGACCGACCGCGGCGCCTGGCTCGACGAGGAGATGGCGGTCCTCACCTCCCCCGACACCTACCGGGCCGATCCGGACCAGGCCTGGCGGCGGCTGAGCAGCCGGATGCGCAAGGCCCGCGAGATCGCGGTGCTGATGGAGGTAGCGGCCTGGCGCGAGCGCGAGGCGCAGAGCCGCAACGTGCCGCGCGGGCGCATCCTGAAGGATGAGGCGGTGATCGACATCGCCACCTCGGCGCCGCGCAGCGTCGAGGCGCTCGGGCGGCTGCGCACGATCCCGGCCGGGTTCGAGCGCTCGCGCACCGGCGCCGACATCCTGGCCGCCGTCGAGCGCGGCCTGTCGCGCGACCCCGCGGGCGTGCCGATCCCCGAGCGCGGCCGCGCCCGCAGCGGCGGCAACGGCGCGCTGGTCGAGCTCCTCAAGGTGCTCCTGAAGGCGGTCTGCGAGGACGAGCGCGTCGCGCCCAAGATCATCGCCACCGTCGACGACCTGGAGGCCCTGGCCGAGGACGACGCCGCCGACGTGCCGGTGCTGCACGGCTGGCGGCGCGGGCTGTTCGGCGAGAAGGCGCTGGCCTTGAAGGCCGGGCGTCTGGCGCTGTCGGCGGAAGGCGGGCGCGTGGTGGTGCGGGAGCTGCCTTAGAGCGTTGTCCGACGAAGCGGAAACCGCTTCGTCGACGGCATGCGGCAGCAATCGAAGCCCTGTGACACCATCCGATGGCAATCCCACGGTATACACCCGTGAGATAACGTGATCGGACGGTCTTGCGACGGTCCGCGTCGGCGGCTTTTCCCGATCGAAGCGGACACGCTGACATGTTTACCGGGATGCTAGACTTGTCGCATCCCACCGTCGACGCAGAGTTCGGCCCCTGCGACGAAGCTCGCCTCGTCGCTCAACAGGAACAGCGTGGCCGCCGCCACCTCCTCCGGACGCGCCATGCGACCGAGCGGGATCGGCGCGATCAGCGCGGCCCGCCCCTCCTCCGGAACGCTCGCCATCATGGCGGTGTCGGTCGGGCCGGGGGCCACCACGTTCACGCGGATGCCCTGCGGGGCCAGTTCCGCCGTCCATGTGCGCGCGTAGGAACGGAGCGCCGCCTTCGTCGCCGCATAGGTCCCGTAAGGCGTGATGCCGGCGGCGTCGGCGATCGACCCCATCAGCACGACGGACGCACCCCGCCCCATCGCGCCCAGAGCCGCCTGCAATCCGAAGACGGCCCCACGGACGTTGACCGCGAAGTGCCGGTCGAAATGCTCGGGCGTCCCGTCGCGCAGGGTCGCCGGTTCCGAGATGCCCGCATTGAGGACCAGCGCGTCGATCCGGCCATGCGTCTCCTGGACGATCGCCACGACGCGCTGCAGATCTTCGCGTCGCGCCGCATCCGCGACGAGCCCCCGCGCACCGCGTCCGATCCTCGCGGCAGCGGCCGCGACCTCCTCGGCATGCCGCCCGGTGAGGACGACCGACGCGCCCTCGATTGCCAGCCGCTCGGCGACCGCGAGACCGATGCCCTTCGCCCCGCCGATCACGAGCGCAACCTTGTCCACCATGCGAGCCATCGCGGCATCCCTTCATGTACGATGGCGCGAGAGATACATGTCGTATATCTGCTATCAAGAACGCACTTGAGATAGCCTAGATACTTAAGGTAGCCTAGATATGGTCGACGATACCGATCTCGATGCCGCCTCCGCGTGCGCGCTCGCCGACATGGCGCGGGTCCGTCCGGTGCTGGACAAGATCGCCGACAAGTGGACGATCCTGATCCTCACGGTGTTGTGCCCGCGACCGTCGCGGTTCAACGCGATCAAGCGGCGGCTCGACGGCATCACGCACAAGGCGCTGGCGGACGCGCTGAAGCGGCTGGAGCGCAACGGTCTGGTGACCCGGACCGTGCTGCCGACCGCACCGATCGGTGTCGAGTATGCGATCACCCCGCTTGGCCACTCGCTGCGCCAGCCCTTCGAGGCGCTCTGCTCGTGGGCACTCGACAATGGTGCGGCGATCGAGGCGGCCAACGACGAGTATGACAGCATCAAAGCGCGGCCTTGAGGGTGCGTCTGCTCTTGGTTCACCGGATGTCGAAACGCTGTGTCCTCTCGATATCGACGGTGGAGCGTCCGCGCACGGACCCGGCATCAAAGACCGCTCCCCACCCGGCACCCCCCTCCGGATAGTCGAGCTGATCGAGTTCCAACCCTGGGGGTAGAGCGCTTCTCCTCTCTCCTGCACGGGGAAGGAGACGATGGGCGCTGGTGTCTCCGGAACGGATCAGATCGAGGCCACATGGTCCGATCGTGATGTTCCCGAGCCCGCTCGGCTCGCACGGGGCGAACGTCATGCACGATCGGCGAGCGGCACCCCGAGTTGCGAAGAAGGCCGGACGCTTCCCCCGTGACGGAGGCGTCCGGCACGCGCCACGCCTCACGCCGCCCGAACGCCGGCCAGGAACCGCTGCACCTCGGCGGTGAGGTGTTCGGACTGGCGCGACAGCTCGGAGGCGGAGGCGAGCACCTGGTTCGCCGCCGCGCCCGTCTCCTCGGCGGCACCGGCCACGCCGCCGATGCTCGTCGTCACCTCGCCCGTGCCGGTCGCGGCATGGGCCACGTTGCGGACGATCTCCTGGGTCGCCGCGCCCTGCTGCTCCACCGTCGCGGCGACGGCGGCGGCCACGGTCGCGATCTCGCGGATGCGGGTGCCGATTCCCTCGATGGCCTGGACGGCCTGACCGGTCGAGCCCTGGATCCGGGCGATCTGCGAGGAGATCTCGTCGGTGGCCTTAGCGGTCTGGCCGGCGAGTTCCTTGACCTCCGCCGCGACCACCGCGAAGCCGCGGCCGGCTTCGCCCGCCCGGGCCGCCTCGATCGTGGCGTTGAGGGCGAGCAGGTTGGTCTGCGCGGCGATCGAGGAGATCAGCGCCACCACGTCGCCGATGCGGCTCGCGGCCTGGGACAGATCCTGCACCAGCCCCCCGGTGACGGTCGCCTCGGCGACCGCGGCCTGCGCGAGATCGGACGAATCGGTGACCTGCCGGGCGATCTCGGCGACCGATGCGCCGAGTTCCTCGGCGGCGGCCGCGACCGTGCCGACATTGGCGGCGGCCTGGTCGGCGGCGGCGGCCGCGCTGGTCGACCGGGACGCGGTCTCGCCGGCGGTCGCGCTCATGCTCTCGGCGGTCGCCTGCAGCTCGCTCGCCGCGGCGGAGACCATGCCGACGATGCCGCCGACGGCCCGCTCGAAACCGTCCGCCATCTGGCGCATGCCGGCCCGGCGCTGCTCCTCGGCCGAGGCGCGGGCGAGCGCCGTCTCCTCCTCCAGCCGGCGGGTGCGGATCATGCTGTCGCGAAACACCGCGAGGGCGCCCGCCATGGCGCCGATCTCGTCGCGCCGCGTGCCGTAGGGAATCGGGGAGGCCGTGTCGCCGCCCGCGAGCCGGCGCATGGCGGCGGTCATCGTGGTGAGCGGGCCGGTCACGCCGTACGCGACCCACGCCATCCCGCCGAGCCCGAGCGTCAGGACGAGCAACAGCAGGCCCGACCGCACGAGGACCTCGGTCCGCGCCTCGTCGGCGGTCGCGACGGCGACCACCTCGAGACGGGCGACCGCCGCGAGCGCCACGGTGGCGATCGCATCGAGGGCGGGCGACGACTCGGCGCGCGATTCGGCCAGCGTCGGGCGTGGCAGGGCGGGATCGCTCAGGGCCGGCATCAGGGCGCGGGTCCGCGCCGCGAAGGGACCGTCGAAATACGCGACCCAGGCCCGGTTCGTGGCCGCCTTCAGGTCATCGGCGCCGGGAAGGGTGACGGCGATCTCGCGGGCGAGGGAGAAGGCGAACAAAGCCTCGCGGCCGAGGACGGCGTAATCGAACTGCTCCTTCGGACCCATCGCCCGGCCCTTCGCCAGGACATCATTGATCATCAATTGGGTGTTGCCGGCCAGCGTGCGGGCGGTCCAGCTCATTTCCCGCATCCGCAGCAGGCTGGACAGGCGTGCATCCTTGAGGCGCAGCCGCCCCTCGGTGGCGCGGATCAGGCCGTCCGTGGCCCTGTCGAGCGCCGCGTAGCCGTCGTTGACGCGCTTCGCGAGGTCGGGCTCGCGGGCGGCCACCGGCCTGCCGAGGGCGGCATCGAGGTCGGCCCGGACGCGCTTCCAGGCCGCGTAGCTCTCCGCGACCGGACGGACGTCGAGACCCTCCTGCTCCAGACCGGAGGCCAGGATGCCGAGGGCGCCGGACAACCCGTCATCCGACGCGGCGCGGCGCCGGGCCAGGTCCGCCAGGTTGGCCTCGAGCTTGGCGGGCTCGAGAGCGAGGCCCGATACCGCGCTGCCACGCTCGAAGCGCAGTTGCGACAGGGCCAGGGTCAGGCGGCGATCGACGTCCGCCAGGTGCTGAACCTGCGCGGACCGGGCCCATTGCTGATAAGCGCCCTGAAGATCACGCCCGGTCGTCAGTGCGAACATGACGGTAATCACTGACAAGATGATGATCAGACGCGCTTTGATTGACATTATTCCTACCTGACCCAGCCGCACCAAAGTTGGAACCAGCGGTTAATGTGGTAGGTAAAATTGTTAAAAAATATCCGCACCGCGCCCGAATTTGCAGCGTGTGGCGAGGGTTATCTGGCTGGCGGCCATAGGGGGCCGGCGGCGGTTCGCTGACCCCGCGACGAGACACCGGCGAGCCCCGGTCATCGTCCCGTCAGTCCGACGTTCGGGGACCGAGCCGCACGCACGGTCCGGTGCATCGGTATACTGGGCCATTGGTGTCATACGATTTCCGACTGATTGCTTCAGGCGATCCTGTCGGATCGCTTTCGCAATGCGGAGATCGGCTTCGCTCAGGTGTGTGGAGCCGCAGGCTCCACCGCGCGGGCTTGAGATACGATATCCGAAGACTCTCCCGGACATCGTATCAGTAGACGTCGCCCTCCGCCGGGGCGGCAGGCGCCGCTCGGCTGGCTGGCGCCTGCGGAACCTGGGGCCGTGAAGCGGCTGCCGGCGCGCGGGTGGCCGGGCCTGCCGGGCCTGCGGGCCCCCGCGGGCCGGGCGGTCCCGCCGGTCCGCGCGGACCCGCCTTGCCGGGGGCGCCGGCCGGACCCGGCGGGCCGGTCTCGCCCCGCGCGCCCGGCACACCGGGTAAGCCCGCCTCGCCACGCGGTCCCACCTCGCCCGCAGGGCCGGGCTCCCCGCGCGGTCCGGGTTCGCCGGCGGGACCCGCCTCACCCCGTGCGCCCGGCTCTCCCGGCGCACCGGCCGCACCGGGCTCCCCGCGCAATCCCGCTTCGCCGCGCGTCCCGGCGGGACCGGCCGGGCCCGAAGGACCGGCCTCGCCCCGCGCACCGGCTTCGCCCCGGGGTCCCGGCGCGCCAGCCTCACCCCGCGGCCCCGGAGGGCCGGCCTCGCCGCGGGGACCCGGGGGACCCGCCACGGTCCGGACCTCGGCCCGGCCCTCGGCGCCGGCCGCCCCCTTCGGGCCTTCCGGGCCCGCGGGTCCCTGCTGGCCGCACTCGCCCACCACCGCGCCGCGCTCCTGGCGGCCGGCGCGCAGGGTCACGATGCAGGTCGCCGGATGGTAGACGAGGCGGAACTCGAACTTGCCGCGGGAATCGGCGCGTGCCGTGAAGCGGCCGTCGAGGCTGACCTCGGCCTCCGCCTCGTCGGCGGTGCCGAGCACCCAGAGTTCGCCCGCGGTGATCCGCGCCGCCAGGATCTGGATTTCGGCCCGGGCCGGCGTCGCCAGCATCAGGCAGGCCGCGAGGGCCGCGCCCGATCGCAACGCGGAGCGTCCGGTTCCGCCGCGCACCATTGCCGCCCCCGCATCCTCGATCCTGGTCCCAAAGTGTTTTTCCGTGAGGCGGAAAGTCAAGCACGGCCGAGTTTTAAGCACAGGCGCGATGGTCGATGGTCTTCCCCCATGGTGGCGCTTGACCGGGCCGCGTCACGGCTCGGGCCCGACATAGACCGCCCGCGGGCGGATCAGCCCGCCGGCCTGGCGCTGCTCGAGGCCCTGCGCGATCCAGCCGGCCGAGCGGCCCAGCGCGAACAGCCCGAAGGCGCTGCCCCGCGGCAGGCCGAGCCGCCGGCGCAGGGCGACGAGGGCGACATCGAGGGCGGGCCTCGCGCCCGTCAGTTCCTCGGCCGTCGCCGCGATCGCCCGCAGGCGGGGATCCTCCGCGAGGAGCGGCGCGAGCAGGGCGGCGGCCCGCGGATCGCCGGCGGGATAGAGCGGATGGCCGAAGCCCGGCAGGGCCTCGCGGCCGGCGAGCTGGCGGCGCAGGGCTGCGGCCGGGTCGGCTCCGTCGATCGCGTCCCACAGGGCCTCGACCCGCGCGGTCATGCCGCCGTGGCGGCTACCGCTCAGCGCCGCGAGGCCGCCGATCACCACCGCACGCAGGCTCGCCCCCGCCGAGGCGACACAGCGCGCGGTGAAGCCCGAGGCGTTCAGCTCGTGGTCGGCGCACAGGACGAGCGCGCGGCGGACCGCCTCCGCCCCGGCGGGATCCAGATGCCAGGCCGCCGCGCATTGGCGGTGGAGCGGCGCGACGTCCGGAGCGCGGCCGGTGACGCAGGCTGCGAGCGTGCGGACCAGGGCGCCGCTCCCTGCGGCGAGCCGGGCCGGATCCTGCTGCCAGGACGCCGTCGGCGCGTCCTCAGTCGCGGCCGCGAAGGCGCCGATGAGGTCGCCGCTGAGCGGCACGGTTCCGGGACTCTCGGGCCCGAAGGCGGCGTCCTGCGGCAGGGCCCAGAGCCGGGCGGCCACCTCCTCCAGGGTCGCCGTCTGCGACAGCGTCACGGCATCGGTGCCGCGATAGTACAGGCGGCCGTCGCGGATCAGCGTGACGGCGGTCTCCATGACCGGCAGGCCCCAGTCGAGAGCCGCGCGGGCCACCTCCCGCGGACGCCGGCCGCGATGGCGGGCGGCGGCGAGGCGGGCGACCGCGTCCGCCGCGTAGGCCCGCACCCGCGGGTCGGCGGTCGGATGCGCCTCGATCAGGCCGCGGCTGACATAGGCGTAGAGGGTCTGGCGGCTCACCCCCAGGCGGGCGGCCGCCTCGGCGGCGGTGAGGTAGGCGGTCACGGGACTGCTCGCGGACGTGACGTTGATTCGAGTAATCAAGATTGACGATCTGACCCTGTCGGCGCGCTCTTGTCACCGGAAACGAACAGGGAGTTTCGGGAGCAAGGAGAAGCCCGCGCAACTTCTTGCTCCTGACACCCATCGCGAATGCGGGAGCGGGTGATGAAGAGCGAGACGGGCAATCCGGCCTTCGCGGCGATCCTGGAGGCGATTCGGCTCGGCCTCGACGCCGGGGCCGCGCCGCCGGTGACGGTGACCGGCGTGGGCGCCCTCCCGTCGGTCTACCCGGTCAGCGACCTCGCGGCGGCCTCGGTCGCGGCGGCGGGGCTGGCGCTGGCCGAGCTGATGCAGGCCTGCTTCGGCCGGCAGCCGGGCGTGACGGTCGACCGGCGCCTCGCCGCGTTCTGGTTCGCCCGCTCGCTCCACCCGCGCGGATGGAAGTTGCCGCCGCTCTGGGACCCGGTGGCGGGCGATTACCGGGCGGCGGATGGCTGGATCCGCCTCCACACCAACGCGCCGCATCATCGCGACGCGGCCCTGGCGGTGCTCGGCACCGCGCCGGAGCGGGAGGCGGTGGCCGGCGCCGTGGCGGCCTGGCGGGCGGACGACCTCGAAGCGGCGATCGTCGCGGCCGGCGGCTGCGCCGCCGCGATGCGCCCGGCCGCGTCCTGGGCCGCCCATCCGCAGGGGGCGGCGGTGGCGGCCGAGCCCCTGGTCGCCTGGGAGGCGGGCGGGGCCGGCGAGGCCGGCCTGACAGGGGCGCGGCCCGACCGCCCCCTCGCCGCCTTACGCGTCCTCGACCTGACGCGGGTGCTCGCCGGCCCGGTGGCGACCCGCTTTCTCGCCGGGTTCGGCGCGACCGTGCTGCGCCTCGATCCGCCGGGTTGGGAGGAGCCCGGCGTGGTGCCGGAGACGACCCTCGGCAAGGCCTGCGCCCGCCTCGACCTGAAGGACCCGGCCGGGCGGGCGCGGTTCGAGGGGTTGCTCGCGACGGCGGACGTGCTGGTCCACGGCTACCGGCCGGACGCGCTGGCCCGCCTCGGGCTCGATGAAGCGGCCCGCGCGCGCCTGCGGCCGGGCCTGATCGACGTCAGCCTCGACGCCTATGGCTGGACCGGGCCGTGGCGGGGACGGCGCGGCTTCGACAGCCTGCTCCAGATGAGCAGCGGCCTCGCCGAGGCGGGGATGGTCCGCGCAGGCGCCGACAGGCCGGTGCCGCTGCCGGTCCAGGCCCTCGACCACGCGACGGGTTACCTGATGGCGGCCGCCTGCCTGCACGGGCTGACGCGGCGCCTCGCGACCGGGCGCGGCTCCGCGGCGCGCCTGTCGCTCGCCCGCACCGCCGCCCTGCTGGCTTCCGCACCGGCGACCCCGGCCGAGGCGGCGCCCGCTGCTCCCGAACGAGCGGATTTCGCGGAGGTGCCGGAGGCGACAGGCTGGGGCCCGGCCTTGCGCCTGCGCCCGCCGCTTGCCCTCGACGGCGTGCCGATGGCCTGGGACCGGCCCGCCGGCCCCCTCGGCGCCGCAGGGCCGGCCTGGTGAGGAACAGGGCCAGTCAGCTGGAGTTGGCCGGGCTCATCCGCGACAGGAGAAGCCCATGGCCGGCGAGAAGCCCCACGGCGACAAGACCCACGCGCAGAACATTCGCCTGATCGAGGGCAAGGATGGCCCCAACGTCCCGGCCGGCGGCGGCGCCCGCATCCGCACCAGCGCCGATCCGACCCGGCCGCCCTCCACCCATCAGGAGAGCCGCGACCACAACAAGCACAACCACCCGGGCCAGGACGGTCACCGTCCGCAGAAGCACGGCCCGGCGGAGGAGAAGCCGTGACGGGTCGTCGGGCGACCGGCTGCGGCTCACGCGGAGCTTGAACTCCTCGGCTCCGCCGCACGCCGCAATCGATTGGCTTATCGAGAGTCACGCCGCCCTTTCCCGGACGACTGAAACGAAGTGGAAGGAGATCCGGGAAAGGGGGAGCAGCTCGGGATCAACCGACTGTCGGGATCGTGCAGCCGGCCGTCACGTGGCTGGAGCAGCCCGGCGCGGCGGACCCGCTGCGACCGCGGGTCCGCCGGCTGCCTCTACGCTTACACCCGCCCCGGATAGTTCGGGCTCTCGCGGGTGATGGTCACGTCGTGGACGTGGCTCTCGCGCAGGCCCGCATTGGTGATGCGGATGAACTGCGCCTTCTCCTGCATCTCGGGGATCGACGGGGCGCCGACATAGCCCATGGCGGCGCGCAGGCCCCCCGAGAGCTGGTGCAGCACCGCCGCCACCGGGCCCTTGTAGGGAACCTGGCCCTCGATGCCCTCCGGCACGAGCTTGTGGGTGTCGCTGACCTCGGCCTGGAAGTAGCGGTCGGCCGAGCCCCGCGCCATGGCGCCGACCGAGCCCATGCCGCGGTAGCTCTTGTACGAGCGGCCCTGGTACAGGAAGACCTCGCCCGGGGCCTCGTCGGTCCCGGCGAGCAGCGAGCCGAGCATCGCCACCGAGGCGCCGGCGGCGATCGCCTTGGCGAGGTCGCCCGAATACTTGATGCCGCCGTCGGCGATCACCGGCACGTCGGCCTCGTTGCCGGCCTCGACCGCCTCCATGATGGCGGTTAGCTGGGGCACGCCGACGCCGGCGACGATGCGGGTGGTGCAGATCGAGCCCGGGCCGATGCCGACCTTGATGGCGTCGGCGCCGGCATCGATCAGCGCCTGGGCGCCCTCGCGGGTCGCGACGTTGCCGGCGATGACCTGCACGGCGTTCGACAGGGTCTTCACCCGGCGCACGCTCTCCAGCACCTTGGCCGAGTGGCCGTGGGCGGTATCGACCACGATCACGTCGCAGCCGGCATCGATCAGGCGCTCGGCCCGCTCGAACCCGCCGTCGCCGGTGGTGGTGGCAGCGGCGACCCGCAGGCGGCCCTGCTCGTCCTTGATCGCGTTCGGGTAGGCGACCTGCTTCTCGATGTCCTTGACGGTGATCAGCCCGATGCAGCGGTAATGGTCGTCGACGACGAGCAGCTTCTCGATGCGGAACTGGTGCAGCAGGCGCTTGGCCTCGTCCTGGGTCACGCCCTCGCGCACGGTGATCAGCCGGTCGCGGGTCATCAGCTCGGCGACGGGCTGGCTCTGGTTGGTGGCGAACCGCGTGTCGCGGTTGGTGAGGATGCCGACGAGCTTGCCGCGCGAGCCGTTGGGGCCGCGCTCGACCACCGGGATGCCCGAGATGCCGTGCTGGCGCATCAGCCCGTAGGCGTCGGCCAGGGTCTCGTCCGGATGGATGGTGATCGGGTTGAGCACCATGCCGGACTCGTATTTCTTGACGAGGCGGACCTGCTCGGCCTGCTCCGGCGGCTCGAGATTGCGGTGGATCACCCCGAGGCCGCCGTTCTGCGCCATCGCGATGGCCATCCGGGCCTCGGTCACCGTGTCCATCGCCGAGGCGATGATCGGCATGTTGAGCCGGATCGAGCGGGTGAGGCGGGTGCCGAGATTCACCTCGGCCGGCATCACCGAGGATGCGGCGGGGCGGAGCAGGACGTCGTCGAAGGTCAGGCCCTCGATGATCCTATCGGTGCTGATGCGGGCCATGAACCAACTCCTCGTGCGTGCGGCTCCGCGTGCGGAAGCCGCCAAATCGGGGTCGCCCCGGGCGATTTGCCTGGCAAATGCCTGGCAAAAGGCTGGATTGAGTTGGCACCGGCCGATAGCACGCGTCTGTGACGGGCGCAAAGCGCTATCGCCGCAGCGCAGCGATGCATCCAACGACTCTTGCAGCCGGGACCGGCGCCTATGCCGGGGTGAGGACGAACTCGCCCCAATCCGGCGCCCGCATCGCGCGCTGGTAGGCCGTCACCGTGCCGGGCCACAGGGCGATGTTGCGCCCGGCCGCGTCCTGGTACCAGCTGGCGCAGCCGCCCTGCTGCCAGATGCTGCCGGCGAGCCGCTGCTCGACATCCGCGAGGTAGCGCGCCTGCGCCTCCGGCGACGGCTCGATCGCCGCGAGGTTGCGGGCCTTCATCTCGGCGAGGCAGGCCAGCACGTACTCGACCTGCGCCTCGATCATCAGCACGACCGAGTTGTGGCCGAGTCCCGTATTGGGGCCGAGCAGCATGAAGAAATTGGGGAATCCCGCCACCGCCACGCCGCGATGCGCCGCCACCCGCTCGCCCCAGGCGCGGGCCAGGATCAGCCCGTCGCGGCCGACCACCGGCACCCGGGCAAGCGACGCGGTGGTGTCGAAGCCGGTGGCGAGCACCAGCACGTCGAGGGGGTGGTGGCGGCCGTCCTGCATCGTCACCCCGTCCGGGGTGACGGCACGGATCGGGCCGGCCTCCAGCGTCACGTTCGGGCGGGTCAAGGCCGGGTAGAACTCGTCGGAGATCAGCACCCGCTTGCAGCCGAGGCGGTAGGGCGGGGTGAGTTTTTCGCGCAAGCCGGGGTCGGCGATCTGCCGGCGCAGGTGATGCCGGCTCGCGGCCTCGGCGAGGCGGGTGAGCCCCGAGACCCGGGTGAAGCCCAAAGCCGCCCGCGCCTCGCGCACCCGGAACTGGATCTCGCGCAAGAGACGGCGCACCGGCGGCAGGCGGCCGAACAATGCCCGTAGCCGCGGGCCGATCGGCCGGTCGTTGCGCGGCATGATCCAGGGCGGCGTGCGCTGGAACAGCACCAGGCGCTCGACCTCCGGGGCGATGGCCGGCACGACCTGGATCGCGCTCGCCCCGGTGCCGATTACCCCGACGCGCTTGAGCCGAAGCGAGACGCCGTGGTCCCAGCCCGAGGTGTGGAAGAGCGGGCCGAGGAAGGTGTGCAGACCCGGGATCGCCGGAATGGCCGGATGGTGCAGCGCCCCCATGCCGGAGACCAGCACCCGCGCCTCCAGCGGGCCGCGATCGGTCTCGACCCGCCACAGCGAGCGCGTGCCGTCCCAGACCGCCCCGGTGACGGCGGTGGAGAGGGCGATGTGCTTGGCGAGATCGAACCGCGCGACCAGCTCGCGCAGGTAGGCGGCGATCTCCGGCTGGCCGGCATAGGTGCGGGTCCAGTCGGGCTTCGGGGCGAAGGACAGGGCGTAGAGATGGGCCGGGATGTCGCAGGCCGCGCCCGGATAGGTGTTCTCGTGCCAGGTGCCGCCGACCGCATCCGCCTTCTCGACGACGAAGAGGTCGTCGATGCCGGATTGCCGGCAGCGGATCGCCATGGCGAGGCCGGAGAAGCCGGCCCCGATCACCAGCACCGCGAGGGGCTTGTCCGGCCAGGGGGCTGGCTGCGGCGCGGGTTGCGGCGTGGTGGCGGGCGAATCCGTCACCGGACCGCCTCCGGCGTTTTGGCATGGCTCTTGAGGAAGGCGGCGGCCTCGGACAGGGAGCGGCGCGCCTCCGGCAGGAACGACTGCGCCAGCTGCCAGGCATGCGGCACCACCGGCCAGACCGTCACGGTAGCGGAGCCGCCCGCGGCCCTCGCCTTCTCGGCGAAGCGCACCGAATCATCGCGCAGGACCTCGCGGGCGCCGACATGGAACAGGAGCGGCGGCAGGCCGGCGGGGTCGCCGCGCAAAGGCGAGACGAGCGGGTCGGTGGGGTCGTGCCCGCCGAGATAGAGGTCGACGAGGTGCTGTAGCTTCGTCGGATCGAACATCGCGTCGCGGCGGGCATTGCTGCGCATCGAATCCCCCTCGCCCAGCATGTCGGTCGAGGGCGAGAACAGCACGGCGGCCTGCGGTTGCGGCAGGCCGTCCCGGCGCGCCCGCAGCATCAGCGCCAGCGCCAAGTTGCCGCCGGCGGAATCGCCCGCGATCCCCGCCGGTCCCGAGGCCGCGAAGGCGGACCAGCAGGCGGCCGCGTCGTCGAGGGCCGCCGGATAGGGATGCTCGGGGGCGAGGCGGTAATCGGGACAGAACACCCGGAAGCCGCGCAGCGCGAAGGCGCCGGTGATCGACCGGTGGGTGCGGGGCGAGCAGGCGATGAAACCGCCGCCATGCAGGTAGAACAGGCGCGGGGCGTCCGGCGCGAGGCCGGGGCGCTCGATCCACTCACCCGCGATCCCGCCGACGCTGCCCTTGCGGAAGGCGAGGCCGGGCGGCTCGGGGAAGCTGCCCGAGTTGAGAACCCGGCGGATCGCCGCGACGTCGCCCCCGGCGCGGGCGACCTTCGGCCGGACCTGCCAGCGGATGATCCAGTCGAAGACGTGGGCGCGCAGGCTCGGCATGCTCTACTCCATGGCGCGGGCGATCAGCGACCAGTACCGCACCGGCATCAGGCGCTGGATCAGCGCCACCTGGGCGGCGTCGCGGCCGACGATGATGCGGGGCTCCCGCCGGGCGATGCCGCGCAGGATGCGGGCCGCCGCCGCCTCGGGGGGAAGACGCAGGTGGCGCTCGACGGCGGCCTTGCCGCTCGCCACCTCGGCGGGATCGAGGCGCGGGCCGACGCGGGCGTTGCGGGCGATGGCCGTGGCGACGCCGCCCGGATGCACGACGCTCACTCCGAGATTGGTGCCGGCATATTCGTGCCGCAGCGCCTCGGAGAAGCCGCGCACCGCGAACTTGCTCGCCGCGTAGGCCGCCTGGCCCGGCGGGGCGACGAGGCCGTAGAGGCTCGACAGGTTGACGATCTGCGCCGCCGGCCGGCTCTCCAGGATCGGCAGAAAGGCCCGGGTCATCCGCACCACGGCGCGGAAATTGACGTCCATCAGCCAGTCGACATCGTCGAGCTCGACATCGGCGAAGCGGCCGGCGAGCGCCACGCCGGCATTGTTGATGAGAAGGTCGAGGGGCCCGTGCCGGGCGGCGACCGCTTCCGGCAGCGCGGCGACCGCCGCGAAATCCGTCAGATCGAAGGCATGCGTGCCGACGTCGCGCCCGAGCGCCCGCACGGCGGCCTCGCTGCGGGCGAGACCGTCGGCGTCGCGGTCGACGAGGACGAGGCGGGCCCCCTTCCGGGCGAGGCCGAGAGCCAGGGCCGCGCCGATGCCGCTGCCGGCCCCGGTGACCAGGGCCAGCTTGTCGTGCAGTGGGAAGGCGTCCGCCAACAGCTCGCTCCGTCCGGCCCGTCGGCGATTGAATCGCCCGGGCCGGCCGGGAGCGCAAGTGTTTGGGTGGATCAAGGGTCTGGGTGGATCAGGCCGCCCGGTGGACGGCCTTCGGCAGCTCGACGTCGATCTCCAGGGTCGAGACGGCGTCGCCGCGCTCCATGGTGATCTTCACCTTCTCCTGGTCGATGGCGACGTGCTTGGCGATCACCGCCAGGATCTCCTCGCGCAGCACCGCCACCAGATCCGAGCGGCCGAAGCCGTTGCGCTCGTGCGCGAGAAGGATCTGGAGCCGCTCGCGCGCCACCGGCGCCGTGCCGCGCCGCGACAGGAAGCTCAGCAGGTTCATGCCGCCCTCCGGGGGAAGAGTTTGCCCAGGATCGACCGCTTCTCGGAGGGGACGATCATCTCGACCGTCTCGCCCCTCAGGCGGCGCACCGCGTCGGCATAGGCGCGGGCCGGCGCGCTCTGCGGCGCGTTCAGCGTCACCGGGCTGCCGAGATTCGAGGCCTTGAGCACCTCCTCGCTCTCCGGGATCACGGCGAGCAGCGGGATCGACAGGATCTCCAGGACGTCGTCGATCTTCAGCATCTCGCCGCGCTCGGCCCGGTTGGGGTCGTAGCGGGTGAGGATCAGGTGCTTCTCCAGCCGCTCGCCGTTCTTCGCGCGCTCGGTCTTGGAATCGAGCAGCCCGATGATCCGGTCCGAATCGCGCACCGAGGAGACCTCGGGGTTGGTGACGACGACCGCGATGTCGGCGTGGCGCATCGCCAGCGTCGCGCCGCGCTCGATGCCGGCCGGGCTGTCGCAGATCACCCAGTCGAACTTTTCGCGGAGTTCGCCGATGACGCGGGCGACGCCCTCGTCGGTGAGCGCGTCCTTGTCGCGGGTCTGCGAGGCGGGCAGCAGCGAGAGGGTGTCGAGGCGCTTGTCGC
>NZ_JBEXZS010000126.1:0-3761 GCF_040593685.1 Methylobacterium sp. EM32
CGGGTGGTCGCGGGGGAGGGGATCCCGGGGTGATCGCCGTCGAGTGCGAAGCGGCACCCTCGATGTCGCACCCTCCGCGTCATCCCGGCGCTCGGCGCAGCCGAGAACCCGGGATCCATAAACGCCGATAGCTCAAAATATGGCAGAGCGCGTCGAGCGGGGTTCTGCACCGTCAGCGGTTATGGATCCCGGGTTCCGCTACGCGGCCCCGGGATGACGCGGAGGATGTGGACGAAGTCGGTTCACGCGAACAGGCTCGTGCAGTGGCCAAAGTCTTTCCCGACGACAAAACGCCGGCTCACGCGATGTGAGCCGGCGCCAGTCCCCGCGAAGGGGAGTTTTTCGGAACAAAGCCCTGCCGGGCGTGCAGCCTCTACGCCGCCTCGCGCGACAGCTTGATCGTCTCGCGCTGGATCAGGTCGCGGTAGAAGCCGTCGAGATGCACCAGCCGGTCCGGAGAGCCGTCCTGGATCACCTGACCGCCGTCGAGCACCACGATCCGGTCGAAGTCCTTCAGGGTCGAGAGACGGTGCGCGATGGCGATGGTGGTGCGGCCCTTCATCAGGTTGCCGAGCGCCTCGCGGATCGCCTCCTCCGACTCGGTGTCGAGCGCCGAGGTCGCCTCGTCGAGGAGCAGGATCGGCGAGTTCTTCAGGATGGCGCGGGCCACCGCGATGCGCTGGCGCTGGCCGCCCGAGAGCTTCACGCCGCGGTCGCCCACGATGGTGTCGAAGCCGCCCGGCAGGTCGTTGATGAAGTCGGTGCAGCGGGCGGCCGCCGCGGCGGCCCACACGTCCTCGTCGGAGGCGTCCGGCCGGCCGTAGCGGATGTTCTCGCGCAACGAGCGGTGGAACAGCGAGATGTCCTGCGGCACCACCGTGATCGCCTCGCGCAAGCTCTCCTGCGTGACCCGGCCGATATCCTGGCAGTCGATCAGGATGCGGCCGCCCTGCGGGTCGTAGAAGCGTTGGAGCAGGGTGAACAGGGTCGACTTGCCGCCGCCGGAGCGGCCGACGAGGCCGACGCGCTGACCGGGCTGGATGTCGAGGTTGAAGTCGCCGAACACCTCGCGGCCGTCGGGATAGTTGAACGCCACGTTCTCGAAGGTGATGCGGGCGCCCTCGCCGACGAGGGGTTTCGCCTCCGGGTGGTCGCGCAGGTCGTGCGGCTGCAAGAGCGTGCGCAGGGCCTCCGACAGGCGGGCGGTGTGCTGGGTGACGTCGACGAGTGCCACCGCGAGGTCGCGGGTCGCCGCCAGGATGGTGATGCCGAGCGTGCAGACCAGCACCACCTGGCCGGCGGTGGCCGCGCCCTGCTGCCACATCTGGATCGCCCAGTAGAGCAGGCCGAGCACCGCCACGACGGTGATCAGGGCGTGCATGATCCGCAGGCGCTCGAGGTAGAGGAGCGAGCGGCGCCGCGCCTTCATCTCGGTGCCGATGGTCTCGTCGAAGCGGGCGAACTCGCGCTTGTAGGCCGAGAACGCCCGCACGAGCGGCATGTTGCTCACGAGGTCGACCATCTCGCCGTCGACGGAGGCGGCCTTCTCGGCGAAGTCGTGGTGCAGCGGCTTGCCGGCGGCGGCGATGCGGAACATCAGCACCACCACGCCGCCGCAGATGACGAGCAGGCCGAGCGCCATCGCCACGCTGACGCTGCCGACATAGAGGATCGCGCCGAATGCCGCCGCGCAGGGCGGCATCACGTTCCACACGAACATGTTCTCGGCGGTGAAGATCGCGTTCGAGGTCGCGGTGATGCGGCTCGCCAGCGTGCCGGGCTGCCGATCCGCGAAGTAGGACGGCGAGTGGCCGGTCAGGTGCTGGAACAGGTCCCGGCGGACGTCGCCGGTGACCTTCACGAAGGTGAAGCTGGCGATCAGGCTCGCCACCCGCCACAGCATGTTGTCGGCGGCGATGAAGCAGATCAGCACGGTAAGCGCCGGCCAGATCAGGTGGTTGTTCTCGGGTCCCTTGCCGAGGGCGTCGACGACGCCCTTCAGGCCGTACTGGGTGCTCACCGAGCAGGCCACGGCGCCGAGCACGGCGACCAGGATGGCCGCGTGGGGCACGATGCGGCGGCGCAGGTAGCGGGCCACGAAGGCCCAGGGCCGGTTGGCGTACGCGCAGAGGTCATCCATCGTGGCGATCGATCCCGGTTCTTCGCACGCGTGCGGCCCACGGTCGGGAGAGGGACGGGATGCAAGAATCCCGCCGCGATCTCTCCACCCTCTCCCGCAGGCCCCACCCGCTTCTCGCAACGCGCAAGCGTCACCTTATGTTGCAGGCGAATGGTGCTGCGTGATCGTTTAATCCGCCGATTCTGAACGGGAGTTGAGCGGCGCTGCGATGCACACCGTTGTCCCGTACCCCTTCAGTCCCCCTTGGACCGCCGCGTCTCCGGCATGATCGCGACGATCAGCACGAGGGCGGCGAAGGCCACCGCCGAGAGGCCCAAGAAGGCGGCGTGGGAGCCGAAATGGTCGGCCATGTAGCCGGACAAGGTGGTGCTGGCGGCGGCGCCGAGGCCCATCGCGGTGCCGACGGCGCCGAGCGCCATGTTGAAACGGCCGGTGCCGCGGGTGCAGTCGGCCACGACCAGCGGCACCATCACGCCGAGCACCGCGGCCGAGATGCCGTCGAACACCTGCACCGCCACCAGCAATTCCGGCGCATCCGTGTAGGCGAAGAGCAGGCCGCGGATCGGCAGGGCGGCGAAGCCGAGGATCAGGAGCGGGCGGCGGCCATAGGCCTGGGCGGCGCGGCCGACCGCGGGCGCGATCAGCGCCATCACCAGCTGCGGGGCCATGATGCAGGCGGCGATCAGGATGGTGGCGGTCTGGCTCGTGCGCACCGTCAGCACGCTGCCGACGAGCGGCAGCATCGCCGCGTTGGCGACGAAGAACAGGGTGATGCAGGCGGCAAAGCACAGGAGAGCCCGGTTGGTGACGACGAGCTTCAGGCTCTCCCAGCCGCTCGGCGCCTTGGCACCCTCGGGGGCTTGCGGGCGCACCAGGTCGATCTCGCTCGCCCGGACGAACCACAGGGCGGCGAGCGTCGGCAGCGCGAGCGCCGCCGTGACGTAGAACACCGCCTCGCTCGACAGATAGTAGCCGCAGGCACCCATGCCGGCGGCGGCGAGCGCGTTGCCGATCGAGGAGAAGCGGGCGTTGCGCCCGAGCCGCTCGCCGAGGCCCGCATGGCCCACGAGGCCGAGGCTGATCGCCGCGATGGCCGGCGTGAGCGTGCAGCTCGCGATCGAGTGCGCCGCCATCGAGAGCGCCACGATCAGGAAGGTCGGGAACAGCGCGAGGCCGGCGGCCGAGGCGCCGATCACCGCCACCGACAGGGCGGCGACGAAGCGCTTCGAGCGCACCCAGTCGACGAAGGCGCCGCCGGGTACCTGCCCGAACAGGCTGAACAGCCCGCCGATGGTGAGGACCAGCCCGATATCGGACTGGGTCCAGCTCTGCGAGGTGAAGTAGACCGCCACGAACGGGCCGAAGCCGGTCTGGAGGTTGGCGACGAAGAACGTGAAGGCGTCGAGCCCGCGGCTGCTGGTGAGCGAGGGCGCCGGCTTCTCCCGCCGCCGGCCCAGGGACGCGCCGGCCCGGTCCCGGTCGCGGGCCGAATCCGGGCGGGGATCCGGCCGCGTCTCGGTGCGGGGGACCTCCCGGTCGCGGTGGGCGAGGGGGCGGCGATGGGCCGGGCGCGGTCGCGTCATTTGTCCGGCGGGTTGCGCGACGCGGCCTCGTCGGGGGC
>NZ_JBEXZS010000127.1:0-1104 GCF_040593685.1 Methylobacterium sp. EM32
TCGCGTTCTGATAGCCGGTGAGCGAGTCGATCAGCACGAGCCGCACGCCCTCGCGCTCGACAGCGTCGCTCACCATGGCGGCGAGCTCGCCCGGCGAAACCTCCGCCGGGTCGATCTGCTCGACCCGCAGGCGCCCCTCCGCGACCGCATCCGCGATGTCCATACCGAGACCGGCAGCCCGGCGCATCAGGATCCCGGTCGGCTCGTCGAAGCTCAGGATCAGCCCGCGCTCGCCCCGCGCCAGCGCCGCCGTTACGTAGGCGAGCGCGGTCGAGGACTTGCCGACGCCGGAGGGGCCGAGAAGCATCGTGCTGGTGCCCCGGTCGAGGCCGCCGCCGAGCAGCGCGTCGAGGGCGCCATTACCGCTGCTGAGGCGGTCGACCTCATAGGGATGGCCGTGCTCGACCGCGACCAAGCGCGGGAACACCGAGAGGCCGCCGCGGCGGATGACGAAGTCGTGGTAGCCGCCGCGGAAATGCGTACCGCGCATCTTGATCACCCGCAGGCGCCGGCGCTCGCCGCCGTAGAGGGGGGCGAGCTGCTCGAGCTGGATCACCGCGTGGCAGAGATTGTGCAAATTGAGGTCGTACTGGTCGACGGTGAGGTCGTCGAGGAGGAGCGCAGTGGTGTCGTGGATGAGGAGATAGCTGCGCAACGCCAGCACTTGGCGGCGGTAGCGTAGGGAGCTCTGCGAGAGCAGGCGGATCTCCGACAGGCTGTCGAACACCACCCGTTGCGGCTTGATCCGGTCGATCTCCGCGATGGCGAGCCGCACGGTCTCGCCGAGTTCGAGGTCGGAGGAATGGACCAGGCTCTGCTGCTGGCGCGGGTCGAGGCTGAGCTCGGGCGGCACCAGCTCGAAGATCTCGATGCCGTCGAGCGACCAGCCGTGGCGGGAGGCGACGGAGGCGAGCTCGCGCCGGCTCTCCGAGAGGGTGATGTAGAGGCAGCGCTCGCCGAGCCGTGCCCCGTCGCGGAGGAATTGCAGCGCGAGCGTGGTCTTGCCTGAGCCCGGCCGCCCCTCGACCAGGTGGGCACGGTTGGCCGCGAAGCCGCCCCCCAGAATGGTGTCGAGGCCGAGTGCCCCTGTTGCGACAGGGGAGG
>NZ_JBEXZS010000010.1:0-42780 GCF_040593685.1 Methylobacterium sp. EM32
GGGGCGCGGGAGGCGTTGGGGGTGGAGTTAGGAGTTTTGGCGGAATGGTTGGGTTTGAAAGAGGTATTCGATATGTTATCAATGAATTTTTATTAAATTAACCCCTAACTATATCCCTCTTTTGCAATTACTGATGCAACTTTATCCCACTGATGCACCAAAGGAGCCATCATCATTCGGTAAATTATCCAACATCCGAAAATGTGGCTCGCTGACCAAAATTCGCGATCCCTCGTAGTTCCGTGCGAAAGAGAATTACGTACATTAAACCCATGCCTACTATGAAAAATCATTTCAATTTGGAACATAACTGCCGATCCAAATATCTTGTCAAGTGGCTCGCGGAACCTTTCCAATAAAACTGAAAGCATTACATCTTCTTGCGTCAAAGAGTTTGTAATTTTTGTAACATCTATTCCAGTTTGCTTGAGCACATGCCTAAGCGAATTTTCTAACTGCGGTACTAGTATACAACACGCCTCTAAAATCGAACCCGCAAAAAATCGACTCAACCCTAGCGCAAACGCTCCTTCATGTCCCCTAGGAACAAAATCACTAGCTTGAGATAATATATGAAAAAGATTGTCGTCTAAATTGTGCTCACTCATAATGACATGCAAAGCTGGATTAATAGCGCATTTTACGCCAGTGACATGCTCAAAACTCATCATTTGCCCACAACGGACGCGAACATCATCATCGCTAATTTCTTTTCCCGGATCCAACGCAGGAATGTGCGATATTATTTTTCCTTCTTCATCATGCACCGTCTTATCAATTAATGCCATAAATGAAAATTCACGAACATTTTCTCTCACTTGGTTCTTATATTCATCCATGCCGGCCGGATCAAAAATGCATGCAAGTCCCACTAGGCAATCGGCGATTGGCTTTCCGCTATATGCCTCGACTATAGCGTTAAACTGCTCCGTAATATCCTCATAATATTCGTAAACACCCATTTCGTCATGCAGATCACGCTGTCTTTTCACTAGATCGGCCTGCAATTCCTCCAACCTTCCTTGTGGTCTATGTATTTTAGGAACTTCACGATATTGCTCTATGGCACGAATTATAGACCCTGTGGCATTCATAGCGGAGCCAGCCATAGCGATTGCTTCACGCACATGGCACTCAGCCGCATTTACTAAGCAAGCAGATCGCTCCGCAACATTTCGTGCAAGCTCGTATGCGTCTGCTGCGAGGAGCCAATTCCGACGCGCACCATCTTGGTCACCTCGCTTCTCATCTTGCTCAGCAAATTCTGTAGCTTGGCGGGCCACAATCGACACATCCGAGATACCATACTCAAGATCTAACTTCGCTGCCCTAACAAAAATTGCATGTACTTTGGTGTCGAATCCCAAATTTCGCATGCGTTGCAAAATTATTTTTGTTTCATTATATATGCCGACATCAGTGCCACGCGTACGACCTATCGATAATGCTCTCTGCAAATAATTTATACCAGTTGAAATATGATGTCTTTCCTCTTTCTCAAATAGAGCTTCACCATCAAGCACAAGGGCAACACTTTCGTTGAGGCCACTTATAGCAGCAGCTTTGGCGGCGGCGTCACTGCGGCGGCAAAGCCATGCAATGTCTGCCAAGCGTGCCCGCAAAGCTGGATTTTTCGTCATCAGAGCAATTTCACCTAATACAATAGCTTGATCCCCTCTGAAATCAGAGGGAACTAAAGTTCTTCTACCATCATCGAATGTCATCATCGGACCGTAAGGCTCGCCTCCATCACCGGGCTTGAAGTGGAAGCTACAAATACTGCATAGAAGACCGTAAACTCTTGCCTGAACATCATTGCCATTTGCTTCCGCTTCGATTTTTGCATTCTGATATAAATTACGAATATGATAATATCCAACATTTTTACTTCTAGACAATGGAGCTTCATAATCAAAAGATTTAAAGTCGGAAGACGCAACGATATTTCGCACCCTTTCTCCCGTTTTGACATTCGGCATAATTTTATAACCCCATCCATTGAGGGAGAATCACTTTCGACTTGTCATATTTTAGTAAAATGCAGCCCATTGTCAAACTTACGCAAGTGAAGTATGTTGAACTTAAATATTGAACAAAATCAACAAAATATCTGAAATATCATTCTATTGGAATCTGATCTTGTTTAACAATTCGAAAAATATATTATTATATATTTACCGAAACCGCGTTTGGTAAATCGCCTAAAACTGCCGGGGTCCGGAGTTTGCTGTACTCTTCCGAAATCGCAGCGCGCGCATAGTTCGCGAAAATCAAAAAGGATTTTGGATGGGATGAGAATCAACTCACCTCCACCTCCCGCTCACCCCCATCGAGGATCAGGATCAGCGACACCTCCCCCTCCCCCCGCACCTGCAACCGCTGCTGAACGCTCGAAATCGGGCGCTCGTCGCGCAGGTAGATTCGCATGCCCTTCTGGTGGCGGGAGGCGGCCTGGTCGAGGGGTTCGCAGGTCTGGATGCGGGCGCGCACGTCCTCGCCCTCGGTGCTGGCCTGGAGCTGGAGCACCAGGGCGGCGCCGGGCTCCAGCAGGTCGCGGTAATGCGAGAGCCCCTCGGAGAAGATGATCGCCTCGAAGTGGCCGGTCTGGTCGGAGAGCGTCACGATGCCGAGCTTGTTGCCGGTCTTGGTGCGGCGCTCGGCGCGGTCGAGCACGCTCGCCGCCACCCGGCCGACGCTCGAGGTGCCGGCGCGGACCGAGCGGCAGAACTCGGCCCAGGTCTGGACCCGGAGTTTTTGCAGCAGGTCGCCGTACTCGTCGAGCGGGTGGCCGGAGAGGAAGAAGCCGACGGCATCGTATTCGCGCTTGAGCCGGTCGGCCATCGGCCAGGGCTCGTAGGGCGGGATGCGCAACGACACCTCGGCCGCCGCGACGCCGCCGAACATGTCCATCATGCCGACAGTCTCGGCCTCGGCGGCGCCTTGCGCGAGGCGCATCATCGGCTCGACGGCGGCGAAGGCCTTGGCCCGGTCGGGCTCGATCGCGTCGAGGGCGCCGGCCGCCACCAGGTTCTCGAGCGTGCGCTTGTTGACGAGCTTCGGGTTGAGGCGCCGGGCGAAGTCGCCGAGATCGCGGAACGGCCTGTCGCCGCGGGCCTGCACGATCGCCTCGACGGCGGCGCGGCCGACGCCCTTGATGGCAGCGAGCGCGTAGCGGATCGCGCCGTCATGCACCTCGAAGGTGACGCCGGAGCGGTTCACGTTCGGCGGCTCGACCTTGGTGCCGAGGCGCTGCGCGTCCTGGCGCAGTTCGGCGAGCTTGTCGGTGTTGTCGATGTCGAGCGACATCGAGGCGGCCATGAACTCGACCGGAAAGTTCGCCTTGAGGTAGGCGGTCTGGTAGGTGATCAGCGCGTAGGCCGCGGCGTGCGACTTGTTGAAGCCGTAATCGGCGAACTTCGCGAGCAGGTCGAAGATCTCGTTGGCCTTGCCCTTGTCGAGGCCGCGCTCGACCGCGCCCTTCACGAAGCGGTCGCGCTGGGCGTCCATCTCCGCCTTGATCTTCTTGCCCATGGCGCGGCGCAGAAGGTCGGCGTCGCCCAGCGAGTAGCCGGCGAGGACCTTCGCCACCTCCATCACCTGTTCCTGGTAGACGATGATGCCGAAGGTCTCGGCGAGGATCGGCTCCAGCTTCTCGTGCGGATACCAGTTCTTCTCGTTGCCGGCATCGCGGCCGAGCTTGCGCTCGCAATAGACCGGGATGTTGGCCATCGGGCCCGGGCGGTAGAGCGCCACGAGGGCAATGATGTCCTCGAACCGGTCGGCGCACATCTCGACCAGCGCCTTGCGCATGCCGGCCGATTCCACCTGGAACACGCCGACCGTCTCGCCCTTGCGCAGGCGCTCGTAGGTGAGCGTGTCATTGATCGGCAGCGACGGGAGATCGACGTCGATGCCGCGCAGCTTCAGCAGGTCGGTCGCGGCGCGCAGGACCGTCAGGGTCTTGAGGCCGAGGAAGTCGAACTTCACCAGCCCCGCCTGCTCGACCCACTTCATGTTGAACTGGGTCACCCGCATCCCGGTCTTCGGATCGCGGTAGAGCGGCACCAGCTCCTCCAGCGGCCGGTCGCCGATCACCACGCCGGCGGCGTGGGTCGAGGCGTGGCGGTGCAGGCCCTCGAGCTTCTTGGCGATGCTCATCAGCCGCGCGACGACCGGCTCCTCCTCGATCGCGCTCTGGAGCTTCGGCTCGCCCTCGATCGCCTGGGCGAGCGTCACGGGGTTGGCCGGGTTCTGCGGCACCAGCTTCGTCAGCTTGTCGACTTGGCCGTAGGGCATCTCCAGCACCCGGCCGACGTCGCGCAAGACGCCGCGGGCGAGCAGGGTGCCGAAGGTGATGATCTGGCCGACCTGTTCCTCGCCGTAGCGCTCCTGCACGTAGCGGATCACCCGCTCTCGGCCCTCGACGCAGAAATCGATGTCGAAATCCGGCATCGAGACGCGCTCCGGGTTGAGGAAGCGCTCGAACAGCAGGCCGAAGCGGATCGGATCGAGGTCGGTGATGAGGAGCGACCACGCGACCAGCGAGCCGGCGCCCGAGCCGCGGCCCGGCCCGACCGGGATGTCGTGCTCCTTGGCCCACTTGATGAAGTCCGAGACGATCAGGAAGTAGCCCGGGAACTTCATGTTGGTGATGACGCGGATCTCGTATTCGAGCCGGTCGCGATAGTCCTTCTCGGTCAGCCCCTCGGCCGGGCCGTGCTGGCGCAGGCGCTCGGTCAGACCCTCTTCCGCTTGGCGGCGCAGCTCGGCCGCCTCGTCGGGGGCGATCTCCTTCGCCACCGCGGTCGTGGCCGCGGCGGCGAGCGCCTGCTGGGCCGCGCCCTCCGGCGTGCCCTGCGCCGGGGTGGTGAGGCTGGGGGCGCCGAAGCTCGGCAGGATGGGTTTCCGGGTGCGCGCCCGGCAGGCGCAGCGCATCGCGATCTCGACGGTGGCCTGGAGCGCGTCGGGCAGATCGCGGAACAGCTCGGCCATCTCGGCCCGGGTCTTGAAGGCGTGGCGCGGGGTCAGGCGCCGGCGCTTGTCGTCGGAGACGAGGCGCCCTTCGGCGACGGCGAGCAGCGCGTCGTGGGCCTCGTAATCCTCGGGCTTGGCGAAGTAGGGCTCGTTCGTCGCCACCAGCGACAGGCCGTGCTTGTCGGCGAGCCGAATCAGCTCGCCCTCGACCATGCGCTCGTCGGGCAGACCGTGGCGCTGCACCTCGACGTAGAGCCCGTCCTCGCCGAAGGCGGTCCTCAGGGCTTCGAGGCGAGCCAGCGCCAGCTCGGTCCGGCCGGCGCGGAGCGCCGTATCGACCGGACCGCCCATGCCGCCGGTGAGCGCGACGAGTCCGCCCGCGCATTCGGCCAGCGCCTGCGCGGAGACGCGGGGCGATTCGCCGACCTCGTTGTCGAAATAGGCCCGGCTCGCCAGGCGCAGCAGGTGGCCGTAGCCGGTCTCGTCCTTGGCGAGCAGCACGATGTGCGGGTGGACGGCGTTGAGCTTGGCGCCGGCCTCCGGCGCCTCGAAGGCGACGCTGAGCTGCATCCCGGCGATCGGCTGGAGGCCTGAGCCGGCCGCCTTCTCGGAGAATTCGAGCGCGCCGAACAGGTTGTTGGTGTCGGTAAGCGCCAGCGCCGGCTGCCGGTCGGAGCAGGCAGCCTTCACGAGGTCGCCGATCTTCAGCGCCCCCTCGAGCAGCGAGTAGGAGGAGTGGACGTGCAGGTGGACGTAGCCGACGGGCTTCAGGATCTGCAAGGCGACTCACTCCGAACTGAGCGCGGCAGGATTCCCGCCCGAGCCCGGAGAGTCACGACCCGGAGCGCCTCACCGGGCCGAAAATCGCGGGGGATTCACCGCGGAATCGATGGAACCTCCCTTGCCGTTGCCTTGCGGCAACGCGCTGCCTCAGTGCATCGGCGACAACGCCACAGCCCACATCACGATCGCGCCGGTGAGCAGGCCCATCGAGGCGACCTCCGTGACAGCGAGGAGGATCTTGCGTATGTTCATGGTCTGTCCCCTTTCGTCGGCCCGATGTTTGTTCCTGTTTTGTTCCATGTCAAAGGGGGATCGGCTCGGATCCGGTCGTGGTGGTGAATGGTTGGTTGACGGGCTGGGACGCGGGGCGCCCCAGGGTGGGGCCCGGGGGTATATCGCAGGCGCGTTGCGGGTCGGTCGCCCACGGCCTATCTAAGCGCAACCTTGACGGTGGGTCGCCGGCCCGCCGGGAGTCATCGTTTTTCTAATTCAAGCACGAGGTGGCGCATGGCGCGCGACGTGTCCGACGCGACCCCGCTCAGCGCGCGGTCCGAGCTGATCGAGTGGTTTGCCGCCGGCGAGAAGCCGCACGACGCCTTCGCCATCGGGACCGAGCACGAGAAGGTCCCGTTCTACCGCGCCGACCTCTCGCCAGTGCCCTACGAGGGCGAAAACGGGATCGAGGCCCTACTCGACGGCCTGCGGGCGATCACCGGCTGGGAGACGATCGAGGATGCCGGCCGGGTGATCGGCCTCTCGGCGGTCGAGGGCGGAGGCGCGATCTCGCTCGAGCCCGGCGGCCAGTTCGAGCTCTCGGGCGCGCCGCTGCCGGACGTCCACGCCACCGCCCACGAGCTGAGCCAGCACCTCGACGCGGTGCGCCAGGCCGCCGACCCGCTCGGGATCGGCTTCCTGACCCTCGGCATGAGCCCGAAATGGACTCAGGGTGAGACTCCCGTGATGCCGAAGAGCCGCTACCGCATCATGAAGGGCTACATGCCCAAGGTCGGCTCGCTCGGCCTCGACATGATGCTGCGCACCGCCACCGTGCAGGTGAACCTCGACTTCGCGTCCGAGGCCGACATGGTGACGAAGATGCGGGTCGGGCTGGCCTTGCAGCCGGTGGCGACCGCGCTCTTCGCCAATTCGCCCTTCACCGACGGCAAGCCCAACGGCTTCCTGTCGCGGCGCTCCGAGATCTGGCGCGACACCGACCGCGACCGCACCGGCATGCTGCCCTTCGCGTTCGACGACGGCTTCGGCTACGAGGCCTATGCGGACTGGCTGCTCGACATGCCGATGTACTTCGTCAAGCGCGACGAGACCTATCACGACGTCAGCGGCGCCTCGTTCCGCGACCTGATGGAGGGGCGGCTCGCCGCCCTGCCGGGCGAGCGCGCCACGGTCTCCGACTGGGCCAACCACGCCTCGACCGCCTTCCCCGAGGTGCGCCTGAAGCGCTTCCTCGAGATGCGCGGGGCGGATGTCGGCGATGCCAACATGATCGCCGCCCAATCCGCCTTCTGGGCCGGGCTGTACTACGACCCGGCCGCCCTCGACGGCGCCTGGCAGTTGGTGCGCGACCTGACCGCGGAGGAGCGCGAGACGATGCGGGCCGAGGTGCCGCGCCTCGGCCTCGACGCGCCGGCCGGCAAACGGCGCCTGCGGGACCTCGCCCGCGACGCGCTGGCGCTCTCCGAATCGGGCCTGCGGGCGCGGGCGCGCCGCGACGCGCAGGGGCGCGACGAGACGCTCTACCTCGCCCCGCTCCAGGCCATCGCCGCCTCGCAGAGCCGCGCCGAGGACCTGCTCGCGCTCTATGACGGGCCGTGGAACCGCTCGGTCGATCCCGCCTTCGGCGCCTGCGCGTTCTGAAGGGCTGTCGGCGTCCGTTCCTCACGGCAAAGACGACTCCTGCGGCATCATCCCGGGGCCGCGCAGCGGAACCCGGGATCCATAACCGCTGAAGTGTCAGGACGAGGCGGAACGCTCTTCGCTCCTTTCCTCAGCGTCAGCGGTTATGGATCCCGGGTTCTCGACTGCGTCGAGCCCCGGGATGACGCGGAGGATGGGAGATCTGCAAGAGTTCAGCGATCGGGCACCGGAGCGGACGCCGGCGCCACTCCCCCAGTCGAGCCAACGCCGCGAGCCGCGATTCGACGAACGGTCAAGCTTATCCACGCCGCGCAAGCGTAGCCGCTACCGATTGACGGTTCGTCAATTCGCACCGAATCTTGGAACAGAGGCCGGTCCTTGGCCGTTCTTGAGGCCTACGGGACATGATCCTCACACGATCGGAGACATCTTTATGTCGCGCATCACCACCCTCGCCCTCGCGGCCGGCGCCGCCGCCGCCCTGACCGCCGGCACCGTCGGGGCGCAGGCCGCCCCGCTGCCGGCCGCCACCTCGGCCGCCATCGCCGGCTCGGGCGCGACCGTCGACCAGGTGCGCTGGCGCGGCGGCGGCTATTACGGCGGCGGCTACCGCGGCTATCGCGGCTACGGCTATCGCCGCGGCATCGGCGCCGGCGGCGCGCTCGCGGCCGGCGCGGCGCTCGGCATCATCGGCGGTGCCATCGCGGCCGGCTCGGCCTCGTCCTACGGCTACGGCGGCTACCCGGCCTATGGCGGCTATTACGGCGGCGGCTACGCCCCGGTCGGCGGCTATGGCTACGGCTACAGCTACCCGTCCTACGGCTACAGCTACCCGGCCTACGGCGGATACTACGGCTACGGCTACTGATCGCCGGACCTCGTGACGTAACGGAAGCCCGGCGCGGGATGCCCCCGCGCCGGGCTTTCTCGTTCGCGCCGGATATGCTCAACCGGTCGACGGCGAGTTGTATCTGAGCGACCATGCGACACCACGACCTCGACCTGCGCGGGCTGAAATGCCCGCTCCCGACCTTGCGCACCGCCAAGGCCCTGCGCGGCCTCGCGCCGGGCGACGGCCTGTCGGTGCGCTGCACCGACCCGATGGCCGTCATCGACATTCCCAACCTGCTGCGCGAGCGCGGCGACCATCTCGACCGGATGCTGCGCGACGGCGGCATCCTGATCTTCGAGATCCGCCGCGGCGCGGTGCCCGATGCCGCTGAGGAGAGACCCGCGTGAGCCGAGACGAGACCCCGCCGCGCATTCTGGGCGCCCGCACGGTCTACGAGGGTTGGGCGCGCTACCTCGTGGCCGAGGTGCAGATGCCGGACGGCACCCGGATCGGCCGCGAGGTCGAGGATCACGGGCCCGCCGTGGCGGTGCTGCCCTACGATTCCGAGCGACGGGTCGCCCTGCTGGTGCGGCAGTTCCGCACGCCGCCCTGCTTCGTCGACGGCACGGCCTCGATGCTGGAGACTCCGGCGGGCCTGCGCGACGAGGACGATCCGGAAACCTGCGCCCGGCGCGAGGCCTTCGAGGAAGTGGGCCTGCGCCTGTCGGTGCTGGAACATGCCGGCCGCGTCTGGTCGCTGCCGGGCCTCTCGACCGAGCGGATGGACCTCTTCCTCGCACCCTACCGTGCCGCCGACCGCGAGGGCGCCGGCGGCGGCCTGGCGGAGGAGCACGAGAGCATCGAGGTGGTGGAGGTCGCACTCGCGGACCTCGCCGTCCAGGCCGAGCGGGGCGAGATCGCCGACATGAAGACGCTCTGCCTCATTCAGACCCTGCGCCTGAGGCATCCGGCGTTGTTCGCGCCGCCATCCGACAGGTCACCGGGCGGAGGGCCCTCGCCCGAAGGACGGTCTTGAGGCAAGGGAGCGGTGCCGTCATCCTGGCTTGCATCCTGAACGGCCGGTGTACAAGCACCTCCGTTCACGGTTTCGTGATCAGGGCTAGCGTCTCGTTCAGCAGCTGTTAACTTTGAGCGGTTCCGATAGCCCTCCGTCGCAGGGGCCTCGACAGGAGACGCCGATGTTCAGCATTGGACCCTTCCACCGTCCGACCGGCCAGCCCGTCGGTTACGACAGCTCATTCCTTCCGCTGGAGCCCGAGCCGCTGGATCTCGCCCCGGCCGCGCCGCGGACGCAAGCGGCAGCTCCGGCGGAGCCGAGCATGGCCCGTCACGCCGTCTCGATGCTGGTCCTGCTCTGCCTCACCCTCGCGGTACACTCGGCGGTGGGCTGGTGGACCCTGCCCGGTAAGACCCCGATCCTGGCGCCCTCGGCCCAGACCGCGCCGACGATCCACGTATCGAGCGTCCGCTCGCCGTCCTGAGCCCGATTACTCTTACCTCCCTCTGCGGCATTTTTCTTGAAACTTTACGCCGGCTAAGCCGGATCCTGGAGCGGGCCGGCACGTTGCCAGTCGGGGGAGATGGCGCGGCGCCCTCCCTCGCCCGACTGTACTTTGGTCAAGATCGTGTCGAGAAGCCGGCGGTTTCGCGGTCACCCCTCTTGCGCGTGTCCGCCGTTTCGTTAACGTCACGTTCAAATCCAAGAAAATCAGTCGTGATTCGCGCAAGGGAGCCAGCGCATGTCCCAGGTCATTCGCGTCAAGCCCACCCAGGACGGCACCTACACGGTCTACCGCGGCACGCTCGTGCTCGTCAGCGGCCTGACCCGTGCGCAGGCCGAGAGCTACGAGGCCTCGCTCGCCCAGAACGAGCGCAAGGACCACGTGATCCACTGAGACGCGACGCGCCGCACGACGGCGCGTTCCGAATCCGGCGCTCGACGCGCCGGCCCGCGCCGACGACGTTTTGCGCCGTCGGCTTCATTATGTGATGGCGCTGGGTGTTCCGTAGATTCCATCGGAGCTGCGAACAGCGCAGGGCTGCATCGGCGATTCATAGATTGATGAAAATCTCGGCGCCTGCTCAGTCCTGTCGACGCACGTGACATCCTCGATGTCATTCGAGGCCGCGCTGCGGAGCCCAGCGCGTCGAAGGCAAGTTCAGAACCTTGGATGGATCAGGACAGAGCAGCTGGCGTTCCGCTCTATCTTGCGCCGTCCGGGAGCCTGTTTGATCAAACGCGTCGAACGCTCCACCGCACAGGCCGATATCCTTCGGCGTCATCCCGGGGCTCGCCGAAGGCGAGAACCCGGGATCCATAATCGCTGATGGTGCAGAACCCGGCTCGACGCGTTCCGCCTCATCCTCAAATGTCGGCGGCTATGGATCCCGAGTTCCGCTGTGCGGCCCCGGGATGACCCTGTGGATATCGATAACGTCGAGACCAGTCGATCGAGCCACATGACACAGATCTGAGAAGTCTCGGCTGCGATCTCAGAGCCCGTTTGACTTGCGAGCCAGCACCAAGAGACATTTTCCTTTTCCCACCCACGTCCTCATCCTGAGGTGCGAACGAAGTGAGCCTCGAAGGAGGCCTCCAGTTGCCTCCGCGATATCTGGAGGCCTCCTTCGAGGTCAGTCGATTTTCGATCGACTAACACCTCAGGATGAGGTCATGGGTGGGATAAAATTCAACCGTCAGTCAAACAGGCTCTCATACTGGGATCATCGCTGAAACAGCCCACCACTTCTCGTGACCTGTCATCCCCGATACGGACATGGATGACGCCTCACCGCCCGGTCCATTGCGGCGGACGCTTCCCCAGGAAGGCTTCCATCCCCTCGCGGAAATCCGCGCTCGTGTAGCATCGCAGGATCAGGTCGTCGCCGGACTCGGACGGCGCCTCGTCGCGCACTCGGCGCAGGCCCTCCTTGGTGGCGGCGAGCGTCAGCGGCGCGTGGCCGGCGACCAGGCGGGCCAGCGCCGTCGCCCGCTCGGCGAGGGCGTCCGCATCCGCCACCACCTCGCTCACCAGACCGATCGCCCGGGCCTCCTCCGCCTCGACCAGGCGGGCGGTGAAGATCATCTCCTTGACGCGGGCCGCGCCGACGAGCGCCGAGAGCCGGCGCAGGTTGCCGACCGAGAGGCAATTGCCGAGGGTGCGGGCGATCGGGAAGCCGAACCGGGCGTCGCGCGTGGCGATGCGCAGGTCGCAGGCAGCGGCGATGGCCGCGCCGCCGCCGGTACAGGCCCCGGCGACCGCCGCGATGGTCGGCTTGGCGCAGCGTTCGAGCGCGCCGAGCACCCGGTCCATGAAGCGCTCGTAGCCGAGGGCGTCCTCGGGCGTCGAGAAGGCGCGGAACTGCGCGATGTCGGTGCCGGCCGCGAAGGCGCGCCCGCCCGCCCCCTGGATCACCACCGCGCGGATCGCCGGATCGGCGTCGATCGCCTCGGCCAGGCCGTGCAGGCGCTCGTACATCGCGAAGGTCAGGGCGTTGCGCGCCTGCGGCCGGTTGAGGGTGATCCGGGCGATGCCCTCGGCATCGACCGCGTAGAGCAGTTCGTCGGTGACGGTCATGGTGGACGTATCCGCGTGGTGAGGCCCGACCCTAGCGCCCTCCTCCCGTTCCGTCTCCCGACGATCCACCGGCCCGCGACGAACGCCGGGGCCCTCGCGACGTTGATGCGCGACATGCGAGCATCAGGAGACGACCCCGTGAGCAAGCAGAGCGAGTCCGACGACCACGAGGAGACCTACGCGGCCTTCCGCGAGGCGGTGAACATGGCGCCCGGCGAGCTGGAAAAGTGGCTCGACACCGAGGAGAGCCGGTCGGTCGGCTGGAGCGAAGGCGCCAAGAAGGAGAGTGCGAAGGGCGGCGAATCGGTTGGCCACCACCAGGGGCGCCGAATCGTCGAGATCAAGCACACCAAGAAGGCGGACCTCACCGACGACGACTACGCCGACATGCGCAAGGTCGCGGCCTACGTGAAGCGTCACCTCGCGCAAGGAGGGCCGAAGGAGGACGTGAAGACTTCGCGCTGGCGCTACTCCCTCATGAACTGGGGCCACGATCCGCTCAAAGATTGAGGCAACTCCGCCGCCGCGACACGGTGGCGCGGGCCGGAGCGCAAGTTTCTCCCGCGCCGCCGCCCGCGCGAGAACTGTTTCTGCCGCCGGACCCATTGGCGGAACGAACCATGCTCCGGCCCCAGTTCGGCCCGGATCTTGCTGACCCTTAGCCGTACCTCAACGTCTTCGCATCGCCCCGGCGATGTGGCTGAGTGGGGTCAAGGACAAAGGGCGAAGCCCGGCCAGGCATGGGGGACCGGAATGAGGAGAGCGGGTGTGCGGCGGAGCCGTGGATGGCTCGGCGCCGGTGTCGTGGCGGCGTGCCTGGGACTCGCCGGGATGGCGGGGGCCCTGACCCCGGCCTTCGGGGGCCTGTCGCGCAACCTCGAGGCGGTCCTCGACACGAGCCCCGACGGGCCGCCAGCCCGCGTCACCCTTGGCCCGGGCGGCCGCGACGTGCGGCTGTGGGGCGACCTCAACGACGGTACCGCCGAGCGCCTGCGCCGCCTGCTCGACGCGAATCCGGGCGTGACGCGGCTGCACCTGACCAGCGACGGCGGCCTCGTCGATGAGGGAGCGGCGATCGGCGAGCTCGTCGCCGCGCGGGGGCTCGTCACCTACGTGCCGGATTACTGCGTCTCGGCCTGCACGCTGGCCTTCGTGCGCGGGCGCGAGCGGCTGATCGTGGACGACAGCCGCCTCGGCTTCCACGCCCCCTACGAGCCCGGGCTGTTCGGGCAGATGATCCCGGTCGATGCCAGCGACGAGCGCGGCCGCTACCTCGCCGCGGGCCTGGAGCCCGCCTTCGTCGAGCAGGCCCTCGCCACCCCGTCGCGGGACGTCTGGATTCCCGATTCCACCCACCTGCGCGCCGCCGGGGTCGTCACCGGCGTGGTCGGGCCGGGCGACCTGCCGGATTCGACCCTCGACGACGACGATTCGCCGGGCGGCGCCCGGGCGGCGGTTTTGCGCGCCGTCGCCCTCCTCGCCGGCTTCGCGGGCCCGCGGCCGGGCGTGCTCGACGGCATCGCTGCCCGCTACCGCGAGTCCTACCGGCAGGGGCGCAGCGAGAGCGACGGGCTCGACCTGATCCGGACCGAGGCGGCGGGCGCCATCAGGGCGGCCTTCGCGGGCGCCGACGACGCGACCCTCGCCGGCCTCGGCCGCCTCGTCCTCGACGCCATGACGGCGAGCGGGAGCGAGGAGGCCTGCCGCGCGATCGGCCGGGACGGCGACCTGCTCGCCGCGGCGGACGCGCTGCCGGGCCGCCGGGGCGGCGTCGCGCGGATGCGCGCCCTCCTCGACCGGGCGCTCGCCGGGCCCGCCCCGATCGCGCCGGATGCCGCGCCGCACGCGCCCGCCCCCTCCCCCGGCTGCGCCGCGCTGCGCCGCCGCCTCGCCGAGACCCTGGCCCGGGGCGACGCCCTGCGGCTGCGGGAGGCCTTGTTCGGCCGCAGCGCTCGGCGCCTGGAGGCCTCGGCCCTGCCGGGTGAGCCGTGAAGCCGCGACCGATTCGCTCAGGACCCGGATGAGATGGCCGCCGCCGCTGCCGACGCGCGCGACCGGCCTAAATCCGCGTGATGCCCACCTTTCCCCCGATGACCCGCGCCGCCGGCCTCGACGCGCTCTCCGCCTTCCTGGCCGGCCCCGGCGGGGATTACGCCGCCGCCCGCAACACCGATCGCGGCCGGGCCGCACCGACGACCTCGGCGCTGTCGCCCTGGCTGCGCCGCCGGCTCCTGACCGAGGAGGAGGTCGCCCGCGCGGCGATCCGGGCGCTCGGTGAGCGCGGCGCGGAGAAATTCGTGTCGGAGGTCTTCTGGCGCACCTACTTCAAGGGCCATCTCGAGACCCATCCCGAGGCCTGGTCGCGCTACCGCGCCGGGCGCGACGCCGCGCATGAACGCCTCGCCGCCGAGCCCGGCCTGCGCCGGACCTACGAGCGGGTGATCGCAGGACGAACCGGGATCGACGGCTTCGACGACTGGGCTTTGCAGCTCGTCGAGGAGAACTGGCTGCACAACCACGCCCGGATGTGGTTTTCCTCGATCTGGATCTTCACCCTTCGCCTGCCCTGGGAGCTCGGGGCGGAGTTCTTCCTGCGCCACCTCCTCGACGGCGACCCGGCGAGCAACACCCTGTCCTGGCGCTGGGTCGCGGGCCTGCACACGCGGGGCAAACCTTATATCGCGCGGCGCGACAACATCCGCGAGTTCACCGACGGGCGTCACGACCCCGCCGGCCTGAACGAGGGGGCCACGTCCCTGCAGGAGGAGACGCCGCCCCGGGAGGTGCCGCTGGCCTCGGCGGATCCCGCGCTGGAAGGCCCGGTCGCCCTGCTCCTCCACCTCGACGACCTGCATCCGGAGAGCCTGCCCCTCGGCGCGGCCCGGGTGACGCGGGTGGGCGGCCTGATCGCCTCGGCCGAGGAGGCGGCGGAGCCGGTGCGGGCGGCGGAAGCGGCGGCGATGGCGGATGCGCTGGAGCGGGCCGCCGTGCATTTCGGCTGCCCGGCCGGGCCGGTGCGGGAGGGCTGGACGGGCGACCTGCCGGTGGTGACGGCGTGGGCTCCCGTCGGGCCGTCGGCGGATGCCCTGCCGGCGGGCTGCCGTCGCATCCGCCGGGACTGGGACGAGCGGGCCTGGCCGCTGTCGAACCGGGGGTATTCGCGCCTGCGCGGGGCGATTCCGAAGGTGATGGGGAGTTGAGGGCGCGACGTGGCGCTCTCGTGTGCCGTCGTCACGATCGCCGGGGGCCCGGCCTCACCTCGCTCAACCTTATGAACACCCTCCGCGTCATCCCGGGGCCGCGATAGCGGAACCCGGGATCCATAATCGCCGACGGTTCAGGATGAAGCGGGTCGCTACCCGCTTCTTCTGGATACCTCAGCGGTTATGGATCCCGGGCTCTCGCCTTTCGGCGAGCCCCGGGATGACATCGAGGGTTTCAACCTCGGCAGTGGATAGACATAGTCCATGCCAGCCACATAATCCCCCCTCCCATGGGAGAGGGGAAGTGCTTCATTCCCGAAGCAGCGTCCTCACGCCGCCGTGGTCATTCCCGCCTCGTTGCGCTTCACGTCGTAGCGATCGAGCATCATCAGCTTGTGCCAGACCTTGACGAAGTCGCGCACGAACCGGTCCTGCCCGTCGCGGCCGGCATAGATCTCGGCGACGGCCCGGAGCTGCGCGTTCGCGCCGAAGATCAGGTCGCAGCGCGTCGCCGTGAACTTGGTCTCGCCGGTCTGCCGGCCGTCGAGGGTGAAGACGAGGCCGGCCGCGTCCGTCTTCTTCCACTCGTAGTCCATGCTGGTGAGCACGGTGAAGAAGTCGTTGGTGAGCACGCCGACGCGATCGGTGAAGACGCCGTGGCGTCCCCCATCGTGGTTCAGGTTGAGCGCCCGCAGGCCCCCGGTCAGCGCCACCCATTCGGGGGCGGTGAGCGCGAGCAGGTTGGCCTTGTCGAGGAAGACCTGCTCGGGGGCGACACGGCCTTGCGTGATCTCGGCGAAGGACGGATCGACGTAGTTGCGAAAGCCGTCGACGACGGGCTTGAGCCACTCGAAGCTGTCCTCGTCGGTGAGCGCCGGGGTCGTGTCCATCCGGCCCGGGACGAACGGCACCGCCACGGGCGTGCCGGCGTCCTTGGCCGCCTGCTCGACCGCGGCGCAGCCGGCCAGCACGATCAGGTCGGCGAGGGAAACCTTCTTGCCCCCGGCCGCCTCGGCGTTGAACCCCGCCATGATGCCGCGCAAAGCCTCGATCACCGGCAGGGTGCGCCGGTTGACGGCCCAGCCCGATTGCGGGGCGAGCGCCAGCCGCGCGCCGTTGGCGCCGCCGCGCTTGTCGCTGTTGCGGTAGGTCGAGACCGACGAGAACGCCGTGAAGGCGAGGTCGGAGACCGACAGGCCGGCACCCAGAATCTCCGCCTTCAGGGCGGCGATGTCGGCTTCGTCCACCAGCGGGTGGTCGACCGGCGGGATCGGGTCCTGCCAGAGGAGGTCGTCCTCGATTCTGGTCTCCGGCCCGACGTAGCGCTCCTTCGGACCCATGTCGCGGTGGGTCAGCTTGTACCACGCCTTCGAGAATTGCAGCGTGAAGTAGTCGAAATCGGACAGGAACTTCTCGCAGATCGCGCGGTAGACCGGGTCGGTCTTGAGCGCGATGTCGCTCGTCATCATCATCAGCGGGTGGGACCGGCCCGGGATGTGGGCGTCGGGCGTCTTCGGTGCGTCAGGATCGACCGGCTCCCATTGCAGGGCGCCGGCGGGGCTGCGGGTCTGCTTCCACTCGAACTTGAACAGGTTCTCGAGGTAGCTGTTGTCCCATTTCGTCGGATCCTGCGTCCACGAGCCCTCGATGCCGTTGGTCATCGTGTTCTCGGCGGCGCCCGTCCCTTGCGGGTTGTGCCAGCCTAAGCCCATCGCCTCGATCGGGGCGATCTCCGGCGGCGGGCCGATCCGGTCGGCCTTGACCATGCCGTGGCTCTTGCCGAAGGCGTGGCCGCCGGCGATCAGCGCCACGGTCTCCTCGTCGTTCATCGCCATGCGGGTGAAGGTGACCCGGATGTCGTGGGCAGAGCCCATCGGGTCGCCGTTGGCGTAGGGCCCTTCCGGGTTGACGTAGATCAGCGACTGGTGCGACGCGGCGAGCGGATTCTCGAGGTCGTAATCGGCCTCACCGTTCTTGCCGCGCCAGCGCTTGTCGCGGTTCACCATCTCGTCGAACGACTTGACGGTGGTCGGGTCCCACAGCTCCGGGCCCCAGTAGGTGGCGTTGTCGGCCTCCCAGGCATCCTCGCGGCCGCCGGCGAAGCCGTAGGTCGGGAAGTTCATGATCTCGAGGGCGACGTTGCCGGTCAGCACCATCAGGTCGGCCCAGGACAGGGCGCTGCCGTATTTCTGCTTGATCGGCCAGAGCAGGCGGCGCGACTTGTCGGTGTTGCCGTTGTCCCACCAGCTGCTGATCGGCGCGAAGCGCTGCAGGCCCTGGCCGGCGCCGCCGCGCCCGTCGGCGATGCGGTAGGTGCCGGCGGAGTGCCACGCCATGCGGATCATCTGCGGGCCGTAATTGCCGTAATCGGACGGCCACCACGACACGGAACTCGTCAGGAACTGCTTAATGTCGCGCTTCAGCGCCTCGTAATCGAGCGACGCGAAGGCCGCGCGGTAATCGAACTCGGCCCCGAGCGGGTTCGCCTGCGGGCCGTTCTGGTGCAGCGTCTCGACGCGCAGGCGGTCCGGGTACCAGTTCTCGAGGGTGGGCGGCGTGCCGAGGGCACCGCCGACGCGGTCGCCACCGAACGGGCACTTCCCCGACAGGACGTCTTGATAGGTTTCCACGTCGTCGCTCCTCCTGAGCCGATCGCGCGCCGCGATCGTGATGGGCAAGCATGGGCCGTCCGGCTGCGCAGGGCGCGCCGCTCAGGCAGCATTCGTCGATCCAGATCGGCGCACTATACTCATGCAGAGTATACGGAGGGGGCCGCAATGTCCGGCTGTGGACAGATCGATCCACGGCGCAGACTTGGACACGCGACCCTTCATCCCGGACTCGACACGATCATACGGTGCGCCGACGCAGATAGGCGCCACTTCCGCTGCGACCACTCCATTCGCGTTCACCGCGTCACGGGGTCTCGGAGGAGGCCGGCTGTTCGGCGATACGGGGGATCAGGTGCGAGCCTGCGCGGGCACAAGCCCCGCGGCTGGGAGGGTTGGCCGCAAGGGCCTTTCAGCTTGGCCGCATCGATTGTCACATCCACCATGTCATTCCGGGGCCGCGCAGCGGAGCCCGGAATCCAGAACCTCAGATCGCTCAGAAAGAGGCGGAGAACATTCCGCTTGATCCTGCACCATCAGCGTTTCTGGATTCCGGGCTCCGCTGCGCGGCCCCGGAATGACCCTGTTGGTTCCAGTTCGGCCTATGCAACGAGGCAGTTGATCGCTCTGAAACTGGTCACCCCTTCGCAAGCACGAACCCCGCCCGCGGGAAGTGCAGGTGCAGCGCCCCCGCCTGCGGGTCGTCGCGGCGGATGACGACCTCGTCCGCGCTCACGGCGACGAGCCGGCCCTCGACCGGCACGCGGGCGAAATCATCCGGCGTCACCGTCACGGCGTCGCCCGGGGCCGCAGCGACGAGGTCCGGCACCGCGTTGACGGCCTCGACCGGGGCCGGCTCCGCTTCCCGGGCCGCCTCCAGGGCCGCTTCGGCGCTCATCTCCTGCGGCCGTCCGTGGCCGAGGCCGGCGACCCGATCGAGCCAGCCGTGAAGCGGCCCGAGCCCGAGCAGCCGGTCGACCGCGCCGGCCCGCTCGCCGCCGCGCATCAGCCAGAGCAGATGGTAATGCGCCAGGTCCGCCGCCCCAGGCTTGTCCCCGGCGAGGAAGCGGCGGCCGTCCGCCAGCGCCTGCGTGAGCCAGGCGGTCCAGGCCGCGACCCGCTGGGCGTTGCGGGCGAAGTCCGGCTCCATCGCGGCGTGGCTGATGTCGACGTACAGGTAGTCGTCCTTGCGGTCGCGCAGGAAGGCTTCGGGCAGGTCGCCGGCGAAGTGCACCGTGACGCCGATGACCGCGAGCCAGAGGTCGCGTTCGAGGCCGTAGGTCAGCCCCTCCGTCAGCGCGGACCCGAGTGTCGGATACAGGCTGGGCTCGGGTGCCAAGCGCTCCAGCGCCGGCAGGATCGCGTGGGTGTCGCAGTAGATGTCGGCGCCGACCTGCAGCACCGGGATGCGCCGGTAGCCGCCGGAGAGCGGCTCGAGGAGCGGACGTGGCGGCATCATCGCGACGTCGACCGAGCCCCAGTCGAGCCCCTTGAGCCCGAGGGCGAGGCGGACCTTCTCGGCGTAGGGCGAGAAGGCGTAGTGGTGCAGGATGATCCGGGGCGTGGACATGCAGACATCTCCCGAGATGGAGGACGAGGGTCTCACGCCGGAAGGGCGCCGACCTGCTTCAGGAGGCCGAGATTGTCGAGGAGCGCCCAATGCTCCACCAGCCGCCCGTCGACGATGCGAAAGAGGTCCATCACCGCGATGTCGATGCGGCGGTCGCTGGCGGGGAGCCCCATCAGGTCGCCGGTATGGCGGCCCTGGAAGCGCAGGCGGACCAGCACCCGGTCGCCCTCGGCGATCACCTCGTCGATCGGCAGCCGCATCTCGGTGACGCCGCCATGCAGCACCTCGCCGAGCCGGCGCACGCCCTCGGGGCCGTGCACCGCGAAATTCAGGCCCGGATCGTGACGCACGAATTCGGGTGCGATGTGCCGCTGCCACCACGCCTCGTCGCGTTCGAGGAAGGCGGTGAAGTAGGCGCGGGCGAGGTCCTTGTTGGTTTCGGTCGACGTGCCGGTTTCGCTCGACATGGCGTCCTCCCTGGCTGCGCGCTCCCTCTCCGGGGTGCGCGATTGCCATGATTTATTTGCGCACGACCGATTATTTGGCAATCCATCCCGCGTGACGCGGAGGCATCGGCGTGCCGTCGCGCGGGTCCGCCGTCGTCCCCTCCCCCGAAGGGGCCTCGGCGGCATCCCGCGTCCTACCGGGGAGATGGGCCGCTCCGGCGGCGCGGTCGAGGGTCGGCGCTGGTCTTTCCGCGCCGCCTCATACAATTTCCGATTGATCGCTTCGCGATGCGGAAATTGGCTTCGCTCAGTCGCCGCGCGGGCTCGTGATACGCTTTCCGGAAGTTTCCTTCCGGAAAGCGTATCACCCCTCCGCCACCTCGCGCCCCTTGGCAAGCGCGATGGTACCGTCGTCGAGGGCGATGAAGCGGATGCCGGCCTGGCGCAACGCCGCGACGGCGCCGTGATGGGAGCGGGTCACGGGCTGGCGGGTCCCGTCCGGCTCCGCCTCGTCCTCGAGGCGCCGCACCGTGGACAGCGACAGGCCGCTCGCCCGCGCCAGGTCCTCCCGCGACCAGTCGAGCAGGCCGCGGGCGGCCCGCAGGTGGCGCCCGCGCAACGCCTGCTCGAGCCCGCGGCGGAAGGGGCCGGCGGCCGGCGGCGAGGGTGCGCCGAGCGGAGCCATCAGGCAGTGCCAGCCAGTGATCCGGCCGCCCTCGTCGCGCACAGGCGCCGACACGACCCGGAACCGCAGCGGGCCGGGGTCCCGCAGGTGGAAGAGCGGCCGGGCCTGGAACAGGGTGCCCTCGCCGTGGTGGTGCACGGCGCGGGCGCGGAACTCGTCCCGCTCCGCCGCGGCGACCTCGGCGAACGGGTCGGCGTTGACGTCCGACAGGGAGCGCCCGGTCCGGGCGGCCGCCTCGGGCGGGAAGTCGAAGCGCAGGTCGGGGGTGACCGGAACCAGGATGACGCCCGCCTGCAGGAACAGCGCGCTGCGCTGGCGTTGCGCCGCGCGCCGGGCCTCGGCGAGGGCGTGCGGGTCGGTCACGTCGAGGACAAGGCCAACGGCGCCCACGGGCCGGCCGCCCGGCGCCAGCCGGATCTCGGTGCGGAGGCCAAGGCGGCGCACGCTCCCGTCGGGCCGCACGACCCGGACCTGCGCGTCGGGCAGCGCGAAGCCCTGCCGGAGTTCGGCCGCGCTCGCGAGCGCCCCCTGGTCCTCCGGGTGGACGAGGCGCGCGAGCAGGTCGTAGCCGGGCGGGACCGCCAGCGGATCGAGCCCGAGCAGGTGGAACAGGCCGGGCGACCAGGACTGGCGCTCGGGCGCGAAGCGCCAGCTCCAGCTGCCGCTCAGCTGTGCGGCTTCGATCAGCCGCAGAACGTCGGCGCAGGCGAGATCCGGATCGAACGCAGACATCGGCGACCAAGGCAAGGCGACCACACGCGGCCGCCAGCCATAACGCGGATGACACCAACAAATGTTAGTCGCCGAGCCCGCATCACGGTTATCCGCGGCGGCGCCCGCGCCGCCGTCAGGGCCGGGCGTCGAGGAACTCCAGCACCCCTGCCTTGTGCACCTTGTCGCCGACCGCGAGGTTGTGGTCGCGGTTGGGGATGTCGAGGGCCTTGGCCTCCGGGATCAGGGCGGCGAGCGCCGGCCCTGAGCCCGCCACGGTGTCGGTGGTGCCGACGGCGACCAGGACCGGGACCTCGATCTGCGCGACCTCGGCCCGCGACAGGGTCTGGCGCGAGCCGCGCATGCAGGCGGCGAGCGCCCGCAGGTCGCTGCCGGTCTGCTCGGCGAAGACCCGGAACATCCGCGCCGTCGGCTCGGTGACGTCGTCGCGGGAGGGCGCCTCCATCGCCTCCGAGATGCCGGCCGGCAGGCCACGCCCCTCGACGAGGTGGATCCCCAACCCTCCCAGCAGCGCCGAGCGGACGCGGCCGGGATGGGCGAGCGCCAGGAAGGCGGTGATCCGCGCGCCCATCGAGTAGCCCATCACGTCGGCGCGGGGGATGTCGAGGTGGTCGAGGAGCCGGCGGGCATCCTCGGCCATCAGGTCGGAGCCGTAGGCCTCCGGGTCGTAGAGCTTGCCGCTGCGGCCGTGGCCGCGATTGTCGAGGGCGATCACCCGCCGCCCGGCCGTCGTCAGGCTGCGCACCCAGGAGGTGTTGACCCAGTTGACGGCGTGGTTCGACGCGAAGCCGTGGATCAGCAGGATCGGCTCGGCCGCGCCTTCCTTCGGCGGAACGTCGACATAGGCGATCGAGACGCCGTCCGAATCGAAGGTCTGCATGGCGATGGGGCTCCCGCGCGAGGTCGGACGCGGGCTTAGCTCAGGCGCAGGCCGGCCCGCAACGCGGACAGGGCTGCCCGCGTCAGGCCACCACCGCCGCCGGCGCGGCGAGCCCCGGCCGCCGGCCGGCGCGCGGGCCGTCCTCGGCCTCGTCGGAGAACCACATCACGGTGGCGCGCAGGCCCTGCTCCAGCGGCACCCGGGGGGCCCAGCCGAGCAGCGCGCCGGCGCGGGTGATGTCGGGCCGGCGCCGGCGCGGATCGTCGACGGGCAGGGGATGGTTGACCACCGTCGCGGTCGAGCCGGTGAGGGCGAGCACGCGACGCACCAAGTCCGACACCGTCAGCTCGACCGGGTTGCCGAGATTGACCGCGCCGATGTCCCGGGCCTCGGCCGGGTGCTCCATCAGCCGGTGGAGCCCGTCGATCAGGTCGTCGACGTAGCAGAAGGAGCGGGTCTGGCTGCCGTCGCCGTAGACCGTGACGTCGTCGCCGGCCAGCGCCTGGCAGATCACGTTCGAGACCACGCGCCCGTCATCGGCGCGCATCCGCGGCCCGTAGGTGTTGAAGATGCGGGCCACCCGCACGGCGGCCCGGCCGGCCCGGGCGTAGTCGGCGCAGAGCGTCTCGGCCGCCCGCTTGCCCTCGTCGTAGCAGGCGCGGGGACCCGTCGGATTGACGTGGCCCCAGTAGCCCTCGGCCTGCGGGTGCATCTCCGGGTCGCCGTAGATCTCGGAGGTCGAGGCCTGGAGCAGGCGCGCGCCGCTCTCCTCGGCGGCCAGCAGCAGGTGGCGGGTGCCGAGCACGCTGGTGAGCAGCGTGTGCTCCGGGTCGGCCTGGTAATGCGGCGGCGAGGCCGGGCAGGCGAGGTTGTAGATCCGGGCGAAGCGCTGACGTCTGAGCCGGGCCGGCAGGGGCTCCACCACGTCGTGGGTGACGAGGTCGAAGCGCGGCTCGCGCTCGAGATGGCGCAGGTTGCGCCGCCGTCCGGTGCCGAAATGGTCGAGGCAGACGACCTCGTGCCCCTCCGCCAGGAGCCGGTCGCACAAGTGAGACCCCAGGAACCCCGCGCCGCCGGCGACCAGGACGAGCGTGCTCTCGCGGTGTCTCATGCGGTCGATCCTCTCCAGGCTGGCCGGGCGAAGACCGCCCGGGGCGCCCGTTCGGCGCCGCGGATCCGGGATCGTCGGTCCTGGATCCGCACCCGCACACAACGCGTCGCTCCCGCGCCTCGTTGCGATACAGGGTGTGAGTATTTTAGGGTGCGGCGCGGATGCGGCCAGCCCCCGCTTCGTGCAAGGCGGTTTCGAGTTCCGCCGCCCGGCAGGCGGCGGTGTGGCGGGCCAGCACCCGGGCCCGCGCGGCCTCGGCCTGGGCCGTTCGGGCGGCCTCGTCCCGGCTGCCCAAGATCGCCAGCACTGCCTCGGCCCCCTCCGCCACCAGGATCTCGCGGCCGGGGGTGAGCACGGTGTCGAGCCCGTCCCAGGAATCGGAGATCAGCGGCGTGCCGCAGGCGGCGGCCTCGAACAGGCGCACGCTCGGGCTGTAGCCGGCGGCGATCATGTCGGCACGGGTGACGTTCAGGGTGTAGCGGCTGGCGGCGTAGAAGGCCGGGTGGTCGGCCGGCGCGACGTGGTCGAGGCGCGCGACGTTCGGGGGCCAGTCGATCCCGTCCGGATATTGCGGCCCGGCGACCGCGAAGGCGAGGTGCGGCGCGCGGCGCGCCGGCTCGATCAGGAGCCGCTCCAGGGTCGGTTGCCGGTCGGGGCTGTAGGTGCCGAGATAGCTGAGGTCGTAGCGCAACGGCGCCGGGACCGGGGCGTAGCGCGCCGGATCGACCGAGCAGTACAGCGCCCGGGCCATCGGGGCGCCGTGCTCGCGCTCCAGCCGTGCGAGCGTCGGGCCGCCGGTGAAGGAGAGGTAGAGGTCGTAGGACCGGATCAGCTCCGGCGTGAGGTATTCGTGGTCGCCGCGGGCGAGCTTGGCCAGCGTCACCGGGGTGTCGATGTCGTAGAAGGCGGCGACGGCGTTCGCCCGGCGGGCGGCCCGGATCGCCATCTGCCCGACCGCGACCCCGTCCGGCACGTAGGAGCCGACCATCACGGCATCGGCGGCGTCCAGCCGCCGCGTCAGGTCGGCGAGCTCGGCGAGGTCCCGGTAGAGCACGAGGTCGCAGTAGCCCGGATCCGCGAGGTCGCGGTGGGCGGCGTACCAGGGCACGTCGCGCTCCAGGAAGGTGACCCGGTGGCCGCGGGCGGCGAAGGCCCCGAGCAGTGCCCGGTAGGTCGTGGCGTGGCCGTTGCCCCAGGACGAGGACAGGCTCAGGCCCAGGACCACGAGGTCGAGGGGCCGGCTCACGCGGCCGTCCCCCGGCGGGCCGAGAGCGCCCGACGCAGCAGCGCGTCGACCTCGGCGCCGCGGCGCGCATAGGTGTGCTCGGACAGGATGCGCCGGCGCGCCGCCGCCCCGATCGCCCGCGCCGCGTCTTGCGTCAGCACCTCGACATGGGCGGCGACGTCGCGCCCGTCGCGGGCGACCAGCACCTCGCTCCCCTGGCTAAGGAACATCTCGAGGCCGGTCCAGGCATCGGTGATCAGGCAGGCGCCGGCGCCGGCGGCCTCGAACACCCGGGTCGCCGGCGACCAGCCGGTGGCCGCCATCGAATCGCGGGCGATGTTGAGCACGGCGAGGGGCGAGGTGTTGAAGGCGTTGTGGTCCGCCGTCGGCACGTGGCCGATGCGGCGCACGTTGTCGGGGAGCGCCCGCCACTCCCAGCCGTTGCCGCCGATGAGGAAGCGCCGCTCCGGCAGGCGCGCGGCGGGATCGAGAAAAAACTCCTCCACCCGCGCCTCGCGGTCCGGCAGGCGGTTACCCAGGAAGGCGAGGTCGGCGGAGAACCGCGGTTCCGCCGGCACCGGGTGGTGGGTGTCGGGATCGAGCGCGTTGTAGATCGGCACGCAGGCCCTGGCCCCGAAGCCGCGATAGGCCTCCACCACCGGCGGCCCGCCGCCATAGGTCAGCACGAGGTCGAGGTCGGGCAGGACCCGCCGCAGCGGGTGGTCGGGCGACGCGCCGATCTCGGCGAGCGTCGCCGGCGCGTCGACGTCCCAGAACAGCCGCACCGCGTCGGGCCGGGCCGTCCGCGCCAATTCGACGAGCAGGAGGTCGTCGAAGACGCCGACGCCGGAGGCCTTGACCACCACGTCGGCCGTCGCCGCTTCGCCGATCACGTCCCGGGCCGCCGCCTCGGTGGCCGGATAGACGACCACCCTCGCCCAGTCCGGCGGGTCGATGTCGCGGTGCTGCTGGCGCTCGAAGGCGTCCGGCTCGTAGAAGGTCGTGTGCCAGCCCCGGCCGGCGAGATCGCGGATCAGGCCGCGGTAGTAGGTGGCGGCGCCGTTCCAGTAGGCGGAGAGCAGGCTGGAGCCGTAGAAGGCGAGGCTGGGCATGCGGCGCGGGGGTCTCCCTCTTGCGCATCGCGCACCCGCGATGCTCCCTGTCTGTATGTCCAGATGGCGGAGCGCCGGCATTTGGCAAATCCCGCCGCCCGAAAGAAACCGGGCGTCCCCGCCGCGTTGACACCGCGGGAGCCCCGGCCGATACCGCGCCCGGCTCCCGATGCGCAGACAGATCCTCAAGACCGCGACGATCATCGTCCACGACCTCGTGGCGACGGCCCTCGCCGTGCTCCTCACCTTCGTGATCCGGTTCGACGGGCCCCTGCTCGCCGAGCGGCTCGCCCATATGCCGGTGCTGCTGCCGCCCTTCGTGGCCTGCGCCGGCCTGGTCTATCGCGCCTTCGGGCTCTACCGGACCAAGTGGCGCTTCGCCTCGCTGCCGGACCTCGCCAACATCGTGCGCGCCGTGGCAGTGCTCACGCTGCTGCTCCTCGTGCTCGACTACGTGCTGGTCTCGCCGGTCGCGTTCGGCATCTACTTCTTCGGCAAGATCGCCATCGGGCTCTACTTCGTCCTGCAGGTTTTTCTGCTCGGCGGGCCGCGACTGGCGTTCCGCTACCTGAAATACAGCCGCTCGCGCCAGAGCGCGGCGCGGGCCGCCAGCACGCCGACGCTGCTGATCGGGCGCGGCCACGACATCGAGGTGGTGCTCCGCGCGATCGAATCGGGCGCGGTGCGCAAGCTCGACCCGAAGGGCATCCTCTCGCCCCGGGCCGAGGAGCAGGGCCAGACCATGCGCGGCGTGCCGGTGCTCGGCGCCGTCTCCGATCTCGACGAGGTGGTGGCGGGACTGGCCGCCCGCGGCGTGCCGATCCGCCGCCTCGTCGCGACGCCGAGCGCGCTCGCGCCGGAGGCCGAGCCCGAGGCGCTGATCGCGAAGGCGCGCCGACTCGGCCTGCCGCTCGCCCGGGTGACGAGCCTCGGCGATGCCGGCCGCGGGGCGGAGCTGGCCCCGATCGAGATCGAGGACCTGCTGCTGCGCCCGACCGTCGCCATCGACCGGCCGCGACTGGAGCACTTCCTCACCGGGCAGCGGGTGGTGGTCACGGGCGGCGGCGGCTCGATCGGCTCGGAGATCTGCGCCCGCGCCGTGGCCTTCGGGGCGAGCGCCGTGCTGGTGCTGGAGAGTTCGGAGCCCGCCCTGCACGGGGTGCTCAGCCGTCCCGGTCTCTCCGGCCAGGAGGGGGTGAGCGGCGTCATCGCCGACATCCGCGACCGCGACCGGATGGTCCGGGTGCTCAAGGACTTCCGGCCCGACTACGTCTTCCACGCCGCCGCGCTGAAGCAGGTGCCCTACCTCGAGCGGGACTGGAGCGAGGGCATCAAGACCAACGTCTTCGGCTCGGTCAACGTCGCGGACGCGACGCTGGCGGCCGGCGCCAAGGCGCTGGTGATGATCTCGACCGACAAGGCGATCGAGCCGGTGTCGCAGCTCGGCGTCACCAAGCGCTTCGCCGAGATGTACGCCCAGGCCCTCGATGCCGGCCGCGGGCCCGCCGAGACCCGTCTCGTCGCGGTGCGCTTCGGCAACGTGCTGGGCTCGGTCGGCTCGGTGGTGCCGGTGTTCAAGGCGCAGATCGCCCGCGGCGGTCCGGTCACGCTGACCCATCCCGACATGGTGCGCTACTTCATGACGGTGCGCGAGGCCGCCGACCTCGTCCTCACCGCCGCCTCCCACGCCGACCGCGAGGCCCGCGCGCCTGGCGCCGGCGACCAGCGCGCCGCCGTCTACGTGCTCAAGATGGGCCAGCCGGTGCGCATCCGCGACCTCGCCGAGCGGATGATCCGGCTCGCCGGCTTCGAGCCCGGCGAGGACATCGACGTCGTCGTCACCGGCGCCCGCCCGGGCGAGCGCCTGAACGAGATCCTGTTCGCCCGCGACGAGCCGATGGTGAACCTCGAAGGGATCGACGGGGTGATGGCGGCCAAGCCCGTCTTCGCCGATCGCGCCCAGCTCGCCGCGTGGCTCGACCGTCTGGCGGCGGCGGTCGCGGCCGACGACCGGGCGGCGGCCGACCGGGTATTCGGCGAGGCGATCCCGGACTTCCTGCACCGGGCCGGCCACGCGGACGAGGCCGCGCCTCTCTCCCGCGCGGGGTAGGGCCGCGTCGACGGAATCAGAAGTCCGCTCGATTCCATCGACGGGAATGGCCCGATGGGGGCTCACTCCGTGGGCGCCCATCGAACAGGCTCGCGGTGCCGCAGCGCATGTCCGGACGGAAGTCACGCCGTCGCCGGTCCCTCCTCCCGCCCGTCCGCACGCGACGGTACACCCTTGCGTCGCGCTGCCGATCATCACACGCGCCGAGTGGACGATTCGCGCCTCGTCATCGGCTCGTCGCGGCTCTGCAATCTTGGATTGCGCGAGCATGCGGACATTGTCTCGTATGACCTGCACGACAGTCTCGCTCTGGATCTTCGCGGCGCGGTAAGTGGTCGTCCACACCTTCGTTACTTTACAGGACCAGCTTGGCCTGATACGGCGTGCAGACCGTAAGTCAGTAAGCCGGCAAGTTTGTATTTCCGTGGTGCATTGGTCTTGCGCGGCGAAGCATGAAGCTAATCAAGAATCTATCAAGAAATATTCACCTGCTTCGCAGACATCGCCCGGCAACACCAGGCGACGATCAGCGTCTTCCCAATGAATTGCGCACAAATTTAAGTGAAAATTCCTATCCCGACCTGGGCGGCCCGGAGCCGCTGCGGGATGGCGCCGGCGAATCCGGCAGCACTACGGCGCGCGGCACCCCGTGCCTGCCGGCCGATTTCAGCCCGCAGGGCTACCGCGACCGCAACCCGGAGCTCCGGGGCCTGTCGGACGACGAGGCCGGCCTGCACTACGCCGTGACCGGCAAGGCCTCGGGCCTCGCCTACCGGCCGGACCAAGTGGCGGGCTTCGATCCGGACCATTTTCGCGAGACCCATCCGGCCTTCGCCCATGCCGACGACACGACCTGCCTCGCCGCCTGGCAGGCGCAGGGCGGAGCGGAGGGCGCCCCCGGCCACCAGGCGGCGCATCTCGCGCGCCTCGGCTTGTCCCTGCGGGCCTACCCCGCCGCCTTCCCATGGCGCTTCTACACGCGCCTCTACCCGCGCGCCGCCGCCCATCGCTGGGCGGCCCTTGCCCATTTCCTGCGCGAGGGCTTCGTCGAGTCCGGCGAGCAGATCCCGTACGGCGAGGGCGCCGCGGCGTTCCTCATCGCCGTCGCCGACCATTTCGCCGCACGGCAACACCCCGCGGCGATCCGGGCCTACGAGCTGGCCGCGGCGCTGGAACCCTCGCAGAACACGCGGGAATGGCTCGCAGAGGCCTACGGCCGCATGGGCGCCTGGAGCGCCGCCCTCGATCTCTACGACGACCTTCTGGAGGGGACCTCGGCCCACGGCGCGGTCGACGAGGCGTGCTTGCGCGGCTTCGCGACCGCGGCGGCGGCGCGCGCGGCTTGGCCGCGCCTGTTCGCCCGTCTTTCCCGGCTGATGGCCGGCCCGAGGCCCGTGCCCACGGGCGAGGCCGTGGTCCGCGACGCCGCCGAGCGCTACTTCGCCGAGCGCGGCCGCGCCGCCCGGGCGCTCTACGCGCAAGGGTTCCGGGAGGAGGGCGACGCCTGCCTTTCCGAGGCCATCCGCGGCGTCGCCGACCTGTCGGCCGCCTGCCTGCCCGCCGGCACGCGGGCGCCGGCGCCCGAGCCGTTCGTCGCGGTGCTGGCCGACGGCCTGCCGGACGGCGCCCGCCGCCGGCTGGAGCGGTCGGTCGACCTGCTCGGCTGCGCCACGCGGATCTTCGACCTCGGCGCGGTCCGGGCCTTCGAGGAGGCCCTGCCGGGGGCGCAGGCCGCCATCGTGGTGCGGATGCCGGCCTGGCCCACCGTCGTCCAGGCGCTCGTGCGCGCCCGGCGGCTCGGCGTCCCGACCCTGTACGAGACCGACGAGCTCACGATCGACCCGCGCCATGCTCCGCCGCCGCTCGCGGACTTCGCGGGCCGGATCGGCGAGCGGGCCTACGACGACCTGGTCTTCGGGGTGGCGCTCTACCGCGGGGCGGCCGCGCTCTGCGAGTACGGCCTCGCGCCGACCCGGGCGCTGGCCGCGCATCTCGACCGGATCGTCGGGGCGGGCCGCAGCTTCGTGGTCCGGGACGTCGCGGTGCCGGGCGCGTCCTCACCCGAGACCGGCGACGGGATCCGCCTGTTCCTCCACGCGGCGCGGTCGCGGGTCGTGGGCCCGGCGGATGCCACCGGCGCGGCGCTGCTGCACGTCCTGGAGCGGGACAAGCGGGTCAGGCTGACGACGGCCGGCTTCGTCCTGCTCGACGACGCCTTCGCGCCGTTCTCCGACCGCATCACGCAAGCCGGCCCCGTCCGGGACTGGGAGGAGGCGCTGCGGGACAGCGACCTGAACCTCGTCCCGGCGGATGGGAGCGAGGCCGAGGCCTGCCTGGCGCCGACCGGCTGGCTCGCCGCCGCGCGCTTCGGGATCCCGACCCTGGCGGGCGACACGCCCGCCCACCACGAGACCCTGCAGGACGGGGTCGACATCCAGCTCGCCGCGGGGCGGGACGCCTGGACGACCGCGCTCGCCACGCTCGTCGCCGATTCGGACCGGCGCGCGGCTTTGGGCGCGGGGGCGGCGCGCCGCCTGCGCACCGCGCACGCGCCCGAGGCCGCCGCAGCAGAGTACCGCGCCATGTTCGACACCCTCCGGAGCCGCCGACCGTGACGCGCCCGACCACCCACCCCGGCCTCACGGCCCTGCGCCGCACCCTCGCGCGGATCCTCGATCCCGACCGCGGCAAACCCGCCCCGGCGCCCGACGCCCTGCCGGATCCCGGGCCAGCCGCTCCGCCGGAGCCGGCGCCCGAGACCCTGGACGCGCAGCTCGAGCGCCTGATCGGCGCGATCACCGCCCGGGCGACGACGCTGGCCATGGACGGCTCGTTCTACCACGAGGTCGGCCCCGCGGTGCGCGGCGACAGCCTGGAGGCGGCGTCGGCCGAGGAGCTGCTCGCCGCCGCCTTCCGGCCCGGCGCGCGGCTGCTCGATTTCGGCTGCGGGGCGATGCACAGCCGGCCCTTCATCGAATCGCTCGGCTATGCCTGGCAGGGCGTCGACTACCTCGACAGCGTCTCGGGCACGGTGCGGGACGAGGTGGCGCGCCTCGGCGACGCGGTGCGCTTCTACGACGGGCGGGTGCTGCCCTTCGCCGACGGGGAATTCGACGTGGTCTGGGCGATGGTGGTGCTTCACCACGTGCAGCACATCGATCTCAGCTTCGGCGAGATCGCCCGGGTGCTGCGGCCCGGCGGCAAGCTGATCGGGCAGGTCGCCTACCTGGAGCAGATGCAGGATTACGGCACCTTCAACTTCACGCCCTACGGCATGAAGGTCGCCGCGCGGGCAGCGGGCCTGCGGCTGACCCGGGTCGAGCCGAAGCACGACGCCTTCGTGTTCCTGCTCCGGCGCCTGCTGATCACCTTGACGGCGAGCGACGAGACGCCGTTCAACCGCATGATGGGGCCGGAGGGCTTCGTCCACCGCAGCCTGATCGAGACCGGGCAGCGGCTCGGCCTCGACATCCGCACCACCAACCTGCTCCGGCTCCTGTTCTGCACGCATTTCGTGTTCGAGATCGAGAAGATCGCGGGCGACGCGCCGTGAGCGGGACCGGCGTGCCCTCCCCTGCCGCGACGGGCGCATCATGACGGGTGCCGGGCTGAGGCAGCAGGCGCCGTCGCGCGGCGGCTGGGCGCGGGCCGGCGCCGATCCCGTCGCGGCGGTCCGGGCCGCCGAGGCCCTGCGGGATCGCGGCGACATCCTCGGCGCGGCGGCGATCCTGGCGGAGCTGTGCCGGCTTTTTCCGCACCTGCCCTATGGCTGGCGCGAGCGCGCGGTCCTGCGCCGGCGGGCGGGCGACGGGCCGGGCGCCGCGCGCGACTTCGCGCGGGCGCGGGCGGCGGATCCGGGCGACCTCCTCACCCTGGTCCAGTCCGTGCGCCAGCTCGCCGGTGCGGGACGGTTCGCCGAGGCGCAGGCCTGCCTCTCGGCCTTCCCGGCCAGGCCGGCGCAGTTGAGCCGGGTGGAGCGGCTCGACCAGCTGATCGCCTACATGCAGCGCCATCCCGAAGCGGAGGCGATGCGCCTTGCCATGGCGGTCCGCGAAAGCCCGCGCCACCTCGACACCGCGTCGGTGGAGGCGCGCATCGCCGCGGCCCTGGCCGGGCGGCATCCCTTCTCGCTGATCCGGCTCGGCGATGGCGAGGGCGCCTGGATCAGCGATCCCGACGAGGAGGACGGGCGCTTCCGCAGCCTTTACCGCCGCAACCGCAAGCGCATCCTGCGAACCTGGTTCGGCAGCGACGCCCTGGTCGACCGCCCGGACTTCCTCGCCCTGCGCGAGCGCGTCCTGGAGGCGATCCGGGCCGCCTCGGTGGTCGGCGTGACCTACCCGGAGCGGATCCGGCACGAATACGGGATCGCCAGCCCCGACGGCGTGCCGAGCTGCACCAACGTGCTGCGCCATGTCGCGCCCCTGCTGGAGCAGGGCGACACGGCCTTCTGCACCCACGACATCCACCTGGACCTGCACCTCTCGGGCGCCCTGCATCGGCTGCTCGCGGCCGGCCACCCGGTCGGCCTGATCTCCTGCCACCCGGCGCTGGCCGCCGCGCTGGCGCGCCGGCCCGGCACACGAGTCGCGGCCGCCCTGCTCGTGCCGGAGGAGAAGCGCTTCGCCGCCGTCATCGGCGCGACCGGGATGCCGGGTCCGCACTACCCGGATGCCTTCGGGCGGGTGACGGCGCGCCTGCGCGACCGGGACTGGCCGGGCGTGCTCTGGCTCGTCGCGGCCGGCTACCTGGGCAAGCTCTACTGCCGCGAGATCGCCGCCCGCGGTGGCGTCGCCGTCGATATCGGGTCGATCGCGGATGCGTGGTCCGGCAAGGCGACCCGCCCGGGCCTCGCCGACCTCGCCCGCTATCGCCTCGATGGCAGCGACCAGCCCGTCCCCGCGGGCGCCTGAGGAGGCACGCATGACCACCCGGGACGACGACGCCGTGACGACCACCATGACGACCGATCCTGCCGCGGCCGGGGAGCGGGTGCTGCGCGCCCTGGCGGCCCGCCAGCCCCTCGACCTGGCGGTGGCGGTCGTCACGGCGCATCCGGACGACGAGACGATCGGGCTCGGCGGCGTGATGGCCCACCTGCGGGACCTCACCCTGCTGCAGATCTCGGACGGGGCGCCGCTCGATCCGGCCTTCGCGGCGCAGGCCGGATTTCCGGCGCGCCAGGCCTATGCGGCGGCCCGGCGCGGCGAGCTCGTCGACGCGCTCGCCGTGCTGGTCGAGGGCCGCCTCGCCCGCCAGGCCTTCTACGAGGTCCCGGACGGGCGGCTCGCGGACCAACTGGAGGCCGTGATCGAGCGACTGGCCGAGGACCTGATCTGCGTCGACGCGGTCCTGACCCATCCCTACGAGGGCGGGCATTTCGACCACGACGCGGCGGCCTTCGCGGTGCAGCGGGCCTGCGCGCGCCTCGCGCGCCAGGGCGGCCACGCCCCGGCGCGGCTCGAATTCGCCAGCTACCACCGGGTGAACGGCTCTTTGCGCACCGGGCGGTTCCTCGACGACCCGGACTGTCCGGAGATCGTGGTCCCGCTGACGCTGGAGGCGGCCCGCCGCAAGGAGGCGGCCCTCGCCTGTCATCGCAGCCAGACCGCCAACCTCGCCTTGTTCGGGTTCGGCCCCGAGCGCTTCCGGGCGGCGCCTGTCTACGACTTCTCCCGACCGCCGGGCGGCGAGGTCATGTACGGGATGGACGTGTGGCAGGGCCTGAGCCGGGCCTTCGCGGCGGCGGGCTGACCCGGAGACCCGTGTCCCGCTCGCCCGGCAGTCCTGACACCCTCGATGTCATCCCGGGGCCGCGCAGCGGAACCCGGGATCCATAACCGCTGACGGCAGAGGATAAGGCGGAACGGATCCGCTTCCTCCTCCAACGTCAACGGTTATGGATCCCGGGTTCTCGACTTCGCCGAGCCCCGAGATGACGTGGAGAGATGTCGGTGTGCGTGCCAGATTAACCGTGACGTCACCGGTCAAACAGGCTTCGCGTCACCCCACCCCGTACAGCGCCAGGTGCCGCTCGGCGATGCTCGGCCAGGTGCGAGCGCGCAGGGCGTCCGGATCGCGGCCGGCGAGGGCGGCGCGGTGGCCTTCTGCCGAGACCAGGCCGTGGATGGCGGCCGCCGTCGTCTCGACCGAGAGGTGGGGCACCGTCGCGGACTTAAGCCAGTCCGGCGTCTTGGCCGAATAGGTGGTGACGACCGCCAGGCCGTGCTCTAGGCAGGCGAGCGCCGATCCGCGCTTCTCGCTCACCCCGTCGGGAAACGGCAGGAGGGCGACCCGGGCCCGGGACAACTCGTCGGAGACCCGCTCCGGCTCGGCGTTGAGGACGAGCCGGAGTCCGAGCCGCTCGGCCCGCGCCGAGACCTCCCGGAAGACCGGACAATCGGGACCGGACGGCGAGCCGATGACCGCGATGCCGAGCCGATCGCCCTCGGCGCGCAGCCGCTCCGCCACCGCCAGGAAATCCTCGAGCCCCTTGTCCGGGCCGATCTGGCCGAAATAGACCAGCGTCGGCTCGCGCGCCTCGGAGGGGACGTCCGGCCGGCCGACCGCGATGTTCGAGCCGATCGGCACCACCAGCGTGCGGCAGCGGCGGACAGGGAAGAACCCCTCGAAGGCGCGGCGCTCGAACTCGTTCGAGAAGATCACCGTGGCGCGCGACAGCGCGAAGGTCAGGAAATAGCATTTCCGGACCCGGTTGAAGATCGTGAACTCGTGCAGGGTCAGGTAGAGGCGCGCGCCCCCGACCAGGACCGGCGCGAGGGCGACGGCCGGCGACTTGCCGAGGTTCATCGACGGGTACTGCACGTGCAGGACCGAGCGGCGGCCGGCCCCCTGCCGCCAGACGCGCAGCAGGCCCCGGACCGACCAGGTCGGCAGGCGCTCCACCCGCACGTCGAGGCCGCGCTCGCCGATGATCGTGCGCAGCTTCTCGGTGTAGTCGGAGACGCCGCAGCGCGCTCCCGGCTTGGCGGTCACGACGAGGGTCGCGCGCGCGGCCCCGGGGCCGACGGCGGTCATCGCCCCCCTCACGCCCGCACCGCCGCGACGGGGGCCGGACGGGACCCGGACTGGTCCGGAACGTCGCGCGGGCGGGCCGCCAGACCGGCTTCGGGTTCCGGGTTGCGGGCGCGCCGCGCATCCTCGACGGCGTCCCGCACGATCGCGAAGAGCCGCTCCTGGTCGGCGGGCCGGCTCAGGTTGTGGTCGACGTCGTCCAGGACGGTGACCGGATAGCCGAGCTGGCGCGCGATGCCCTCGGGCGACTGGCCGAGATTGGCGGCGAGCGCGGCGATGCCCCGGTCGCCCCGGCCGTAGACCGCGTGGATCCGTGCGCCGCGCCGGCGCAGCCGCGCCACCCGCCGGGCCACCGTCACGCCGCCCGGCGCAAGGCCCGGGATGCGCGCCGTCCAGGCCGCGAGCCGGGCCCGGGCGTCGCGCCCGACCGCCCGCAGGATCCGGCCGATGGGCAATTCGCCACTGACGATCCGGCGCCAGAGGGCGCCCTGCCGCGCCCGCTCCGCGTAGCTCACCTCGCCGCGGAAGGAATCGCGGATCATCGTCTCGACGTCGGTGCCGGGCCCGACGTCGAAGCAGTACAGGTTGACCAGGACCGCCGCGGACAGCCGCTCGTCCCGGCAGATCGATTGGAAGGCCAGGAAGGCGCCGCTGCAGACGCCGAGGACCACGCAGGGCGTGTGCTGCCGGGCCTCGAGATGGGTCAGCGCGGCCTGGACGTCCTCGACCGCGTCCACCGTGTAGAGCGGCGGCGATCCGTCGGGGCGCTCGGCGCTGTCGCCGACGCCGCGCAGGTCGAAGCGGAACGAGGCGATGCCGGACGCGGCCAGGCGCCGGGCGAGTTGCGTCGTCTGCCGGCCGTGGCCGGCGCGCGGGTTGCGCCCGGAATTGACCACCAGCACCGTGCCGCCGCCCCACGCCCCCCGCGGCCGGCACAGGATGCCGACGAGGCCGGGGCCGAAGCGCGACACTTCCTCCTGCCAGCCTGCATCGGCGAGCCGGCAGGGCGCGGGCGACGGGCTGGGCAAGGATGCGACCGGTGCGGGCGCCTGCGCCACGGCGAAGTCGCGCACCCGCGCGAAGGTCTCGGCCGGAAGGCGGGGGAAGAGCGGGTCGGAGACGAGCTGGGTCAGGTCGGGGAGCGGCCCTGTCTCGACGACGCTCCCGAGCGCCCGGTAGCGCTCGGCCAGGGTCTCGACCTTGGGCCCGAGCATCAGGATCTGCGGCGCCGGGGCGCGTTCCGCGGCCGCGAGGTCGAGCCGGGCGAGGTCGACCAGCGTCCGCGGCCCGAGGAGGAAGCTGCCGACCATCAGCGAGTCGGGCCCCTGCGGCATCGGCGTGCGGTCGGGCATCACGTCGATGAGCCGCGATTGCATCGCCATCTCGCGGCGATAGGCCTTGCCGGTGGCGAACGGCGCCAGCATCACCAGCCGGTCGATTCGTCCGCCCGAGAGCGCGGCGAGGGTCGCGCCGAGGCGCAGGCTCACCACCACGACCTCCTCCGCCCCCGCCTGCTCGCGGAGATATGCGAGGCCGGCCCGGATCGCGTCGAGAGCCGCCGGGATCTCGGGGCCCGCCGGATCGCGGGAATCGCCCTGGCCCGGATAGTCGAAGCGCAGGGTCGGGCAGCCGGTGCCGGCGATCATCGCGGCGAGTTCGCGCCAGGAGCGGTAGGCGCACCATTGCTCGAACCCGAAGGTGCCGCACAGGAGCACGCCGCGCCGGCGCCCGCCCGGGCTGAACCAGCCGAACGCGTCGCCGAGCACGACCGGGACCGGCTCCGCCGCAAGACTCTCCGCAGCCGGCCCCAAGGTCGGCCCCGAGTTCGGTCCTTTGCCTGCGCGGTCGGTCAGCATCTGAACTCGTCCCCGTCCTGTCCGCCGAGCAGCGCCCGATGCCGTTGCCCTCGTCGATTGTTCTAGGTCTTCAAGTTTGCCGAATTGTCTACGAGAGGCCAGCCCCTTTCGCGCCGGCGCGGGCGCCGGGCTCACGAGCGGGCGACGCGGACCGGGCGGTCGCGCACGAGGCTCGCCAGCCGCAGGCGGAGGATCATCGCCACGAAGACCACGATGTCGACGGTGTAGCGGCGCCCGAGGCGGCGCGGCTCGCGCAGGAGGCGGAACAGCCATTCGAGCCGGACGAGGCGGAACGCCGCAGGGGCCCGGACCGACGCGCCGGCCGTGTAGTCGAGCAGTGCCCCGACCCCCATCAGCAGCCGCGCGTCGATCCGGTGCGCGTGCTCGGCGATGAAGATCTCCTGGCCCGGATTGCCGAGGGCGACGAGTAGGATGTCGGGCGAGGCGGCGTTGATCCCGGCGATCACCGCCCCCAGCTCCTCGGCCGCGAAGTAGCCGTCCTGCACGCCGACGACCCGGTGCTGGGGGTAGAGGAGCGCCAGGTTGCGCGCCGCCGCCTCGGCGATGCCGGGCTTGGCCCCGAGCAGGAACAGCGTGCGTGGCGCCGTCTCGGCGGCCAGGAAGGCCGGGACCAGGTCGGTGCCGTTGAGGTTCTGGCGGAAGAAGCGGCCGCGGAACAGGGCCGAGCACAGGTCGATGCCGAGCCCGTCGCTGACGAGCAGGAAGCTGCGCAGGGACGCCGCGTAGGCCGGATTGCACAAGGCCTTGAGCAGCATGTTGGCGTTGCAGAAGCCGAGGCACAGCTGGGCGCGCCGGTCGAGGACGTCGCGCAGGCGGGCGAGCAGCTCGTCGCGGGTGAGGTCGCTGACGGTGACGCCCTCGAGATCGAGACGGTCGACGCTCGCGGCTCCGGGCGTCATGTCGAGGACGCGGTCAGGCATGGGACGCTTCCGATCGGGGTTGAGGCGATTCATGTCGAGGCAAGACCATCGCCAGGATCGGTGAAGAATTACCGGCCGGCTGCACCCCGCGCAAAGTGAATGCACCCTCCCCCATCCGAGATGCAGTCTTAATTCAGTGCAGGGTTAACGACAGATTGGACGAATGCCGACAACCACGTGTCGGAGTCGTTGCGAATGGCTAAGCTTTTCCTCCCGGGCCGGCGCGGCATTGTTTTCTCGGCATTCGGCACGGGTGCGAGTGATCGCGTTAAAGTCCCGATAGGGGATGGCTGCTACCCCGAGGGTCGGAGCGGCGGGCGCGAAAAACGCCCCGCGCCCAGCGAGAGGCCACGGACACGATGCTGACACTCGTCGCGCGGCTGCGCCGGTCGGGCCGCACGCAGCAATTCGCCTCGGCCTTCGTCGCCCGCATCGCGAGCGCCGTTCTCGGCTTCGTGATGCTGCTCGTCGCGAGCCGCCTGCTCAGCACCTACGAGTACGGCGTCTACGTGTTCCTGTTCACCTTCGGCAGCGGTCTCGGGCTGATCGCGGCCCTCGGCCAGCAGAACCTGGTGCTGAAGCATTACCGGGCGCGCGACGGGGTGGTGCCGCACAACGACGCGCTGGTGCGCTACAACCTCGGCTGGGTTACGGCCGCGATTCTGCTGATGCTGGCCTCGAGCGCGGTGGTCTTCGTCGCCGAGGAGGCCCTGCTCGACCCCTATCACCGGCTCCACCTCGCCTGTGCCTTCGCGGGCGTGTTCGCCCTGTCCGAGTACCTGCAGAACTACTTTCGCGTGCACGGCCGGATCTGGCTCGCGCTCCTGCCCCGCGAGGTGGTGTGGCGCGGCGCCTGCTCGGTGCTGCTCTGGGGCGCGGCGTCGGCGGGCCTCCTCACCGGCGCGACGGTCGCGATGGAGATCGTGCTCGGGCTGCTCCTCGCGATGACGCTCTACCAGATCCGCCACCTCGCGGGGCTGCACGGCTGGGATTCCTGGCGCGGGGGCTTCCGCCACCCGCAGAAGGGGCCGGCCTGGCGCGGCGAGAGCCTGCTGTTCACCGCCAACAACGTGATCGTGGCCGCGGCCGCCTTCCTCGAGACCGTGATCGTCGGCGCCGCCCTCGGCATGGAGCAGGCGGCGTTCTACTTCGTCGCCCTGCGCTACGCGACGCTGATCAACCTGCCGAGCGCGGCGATCGACACGGTCAGCATGCCGATGATCGCGAGCCACTTCCAGGCCCGCGACCGGGAGGGGGCGCAGCGCCTGATCGGCCGGCTGTCGCTGGCGAGCTTCGCGATCTCGTCGGCGGGCGCCGTGGTGATGGCGGTCGGCGCGCCCTTCGCCCTCGGCCTGTTCAAGCCGGATTTCGCCGCGCATACCGACGTGCTGATGGTGCTCAGCCTGTCGGCGGTGGTGGGCGCCTTCTTCGGCCCCGGCCCGACGCTGCTGACGATCGGCGGCGGCGAGCGCTACATCCTGATCAGCAACGCGGTCCTGTACTCCGTCTACGCGGTCCTGCTCTGCCTCGTCGCGGTGCCGTTCGGCATCATGGGCGTCGCGGTAGCGAATGTCGGCTGGACGATCGTCATCAACCTGGTGCTCGCCCGCTGGGTGCGGGCGAACTGGGACATCGACAGCCGCGCGACCGCCTTCTTCACCCGCCGGGCCTGGGCCCCGGCGCAACCCTTCTCCCCGGCCCCCGCGCACGTGGCGGCCGCTCCCGCGCACGCGGCGGAATGAGATGCGCCGCCTCCTCGCCCTCGCCTGCCTGATCCTGGCGCTCCCGCCCTCCCCTGCCGCGGCCGCACCCGCCTGCCTGCGCGGCGTCAACATCAGCGGGGCCGAGTTCGGCACCGTGCCGGGCCGCTACGGCTTCGACTACCTCTACCCCTCGGCGCCGACGATCGGCCGCTTCGCGGGTCTGGGGATGACGACGATGCGGCTGCCGATCCGCTGGGAGCGGCTGCAGCCGGCCCTGCGCCAGCCCCTCGATCCGGAGGAGCTCGCCCGCCTCGAAGCCGCGGTCTCGGCCGCGACGCAAGCCGGGATGCGCACGGTGATCGACCTGCACAACTACGCCTATTACGGCAAGGCGCGGATCGGCACCGAGATGGTGACGGCGGAGGCCTTCGCCGACGTCTGGCGGCGGCTGGCGCGGCACTTCCGGGGCGACGCCTCGGTGGTGTTCGGGCTGATGAACGAGCCGCATGACATCCCGGCCGAGCGCTGGCTCACCGCCGCCAACGCCGCCATCGCAGCGATCCGGGAGACAGGCGCGAAACAGCTGGTGCTGGTGCCGGGCTCAGGCTGGACCGGGGCGCATAGCTGGACCGCCGACCTGCCGACCGGCAACAACGCCGCGATCATGCTCGGCACGGTCGATCCGGGCAACAACGTCGCCTACGAGGTGCACCAGTACCTCGACGCCGACTACTCCGGCACCCATGCCGAGTGCAGCCGCGGCGCCGACGCCCTGCAGGCGGTGGAGCGGCTGACCGGCTGGCTCGCCCAGAACGGGCGCCGCGCCTTCCTCGGCGAGATCGGCGCCTCCGGCAACCGCGGCTGCGCGGAGGGCCTGGGGGCGATCCTGCGCCACCTCAACGCGAACCCGCAACAATGGGTCGGCTGGACCGTGTGGGCCGCCGGCGACCTGTGGGCGCCGGACTATCCGCTGCGGCTCGACCCCGCCGGCGCCACCGCCCCCGTCGTGGCCGCGATCCAGGCCGCCGCCCGGACCAAGCCCTCCTGCGAGCCGTGAGCGACATCGTGAGCACCCCGACGCGTTCCTCCCTCTCGATCCTGCACGTGGTCCGCCAGTTCCTGCCCAACCGCGGCGGGCTCGAGGATTTCGTCGCCAACCTCGCCCGCGAGCAGGCCCGCCTCGGCCACCGCGTCCGGGTGCTGACCCTCGACCGGCTGTTCTCGGCGCCCGAGGCGCGGCTGCCGGCGCGGGAGCGGCTGGAGGGGATCGACATCGAGCGGATCCCGTTCTTCGGCTCGCACCGCTACCCCGTCGCGCCCTCGGTCTTCCGGCACCTCGGCGACGCCGACCTCGTCCACGTCCACGCCATCGACTTCTTCTTCGACGCCTTCGCGCTCGCGAAGCCCCTGCACCGCCGCCCGATGGTGGCGACGACCCATGGCGGCTTCTTCCACACCAGCGCGCATTCGCGGCTGAAGAAGCTGTGGTTCGACGGCCCGACCCGGATGAGCGTGCGCGGCTACGACGCGATCGTGGCGTGCAGCGACAGCGACGCCCGGCTGTTCCAGGGCATCACGCCCGGCGGCGTCCCGGTGATTCAGAACGGCGTCGACCTCGAGAAATTCGCCGGCGCGGCCTCCCCCGAGCCCCGCCGCGCGCTCCTGACGATCGGGCGCTTCGCCCACAACAAGCGCCTCGACCGGCTGCTCGCGACCATGCAGGCGCTGAACGCCGACGGGGCCGGCTGGCGCCTGCGGATCGTCGGCGTGCCGTCCGACGTGACGGCCGAGGACCTCACCGCCGAGATCGACCGCCTGGGTCTCGCCGGGTCAGTGACGCTGCATACCGGTCTCGACGCCCCGGCGGTCCGCGACCTGATCGGGCAGTCGAGCCTGTTCGTCTCGGCCTCGGAGTACGAGGGATTCGGGATCGCGCTGATCGAGGCCCTGAGCGCCGGCCTCGTCCCGGTGGCCCACCCCAACGACGCCTTCGCCTGGCTGAAACAGCGCCACCCCTCGATCATGCTCACGGATTTCGCCGATGCGTCCGGCGCGGCCGCGGCGATCCGCGGCGCCTACGACCGGCTGGAGCACGGCGCGATCCTAAGCGGCGCGGAAGACCTGTCGGATTACCGCTGGTCGAGCGTCGCGGCGCGCTACGTGGAGGTCTACGAGGCGGCGCTCGCGGGAGCCGGGCCGGTGGTGGAGGCCAAGGCGGCGTAAGTGCCCCGGGCGAGGGGAGGTACGCGCCCGCTGAACCCTCCCCCCTCTGCGGGGGAGGGTGCCCCGCGGATGCGGGGCGGGAGAGGGGACGCCGCTTCCGGATATGACTGAACCGGTGTGAAGGACGCCATCTGAACCAGCGTCGCGCTCCCCTCTCCCGGCCTGCTTCGCAGGCCACCCTCCCCCGCAGAGCTACGGCCTTGACGGAAATGCTTTGGCTTGGGCGAGTTGGATGTCTTTGCGGACGAGCGGAGACGGCCGATGCGCGGACTGGGATCGGGCGACGTGCGCACCGAGGCGCGTGGGGCGTGGCTGTTTGAGCGGATCGTCACCACCGGCAGTGTGGTGCTGAGCACGGTGGGCGGCAGCGAAGCCGGCACGGCCGCCGCTCACCGCTACCTGTCCTCCCCCTGCAGCGACTGGTCGGGCATCCTGCAGGCGTTCGCGGCCCGCACCGTCCAGGCCTGCGCCGGACGGCCGATCGTGGCCGTCCAGGACACCAGCGAGATCAACTTCACTCCCCCCGCCGCCGGACGCCACGGCCTGGGACCCGCCGGCAACGGCTGCAATCCCGGCTTCTTCCTGCATCCCGTCATCGCCGTGGATGCCGAGGACGAAGCGGTGCTGGGCCTGGTCGATGCCCAGATCTGGACCCGCTCCCCCCGTCCGACGCCGCCGCGCCACCGGCGGGCCGTCGAGGACAAGGAGAGCTTGCGCTGGATCACCGGATCCACGGCCGCTGCGGCGGCTCTGGCCGGCACGGCCCAGAGCCTGATCGTGGTCGCCGACCAGGAGGGCGACATCTATAGCCACTTCGCGCGCCAGCCCGCGGGCAGCGATCTTCTGGTGCGGGCCCGTCACGACCGACCGCTGGTGGAGGGGGGTAGCCTGCAGGCCAAGACGTCGTGGCCGGTGAAGGCGACCGGGACGGTGGAGATACCCGCTCGCCCCGGGCAGCCGGCTCGGACTGCTTCGGTGACGCTGCAGGCTGGGCCGGTCGAGGTGGTGCGGCCCTCCGGCCTGGGTGCCTGCGCGCCGGCCAGCCTGAGCCTGCACTGCGTCTGGGTGGAGGAGCCTGATCCGCCTGCCGGGGTGACGCCGTTGTGCTGGCGGCTTCTGACGACGCGGGCGGTGCTGGATGCGGCGGCCGCGCAGGAGATGGTGCGGCTGTATCGGCTGCGCTGGCGGATCGAAATAGTCCTTCCGCAACTGACAAAAGCGTCCGCGCTCGCCATCCGGGCCGACGGGAACCACGTAGCGGATCTCGACCTCGGCC
>NZ_JBEXZS010000128.1:0-10935 GCF_040593685.1 Methylobacterium sp. EM32
CCCGAAGCCCCCCTCCCCCGCCCGACCGGGACCGGGAGGCGCGCGTGAGCCAGGGCGTGTGGGGCAAGCTCGGCGGGGCGGGCATCGGGCTCGCCGCCGGCGGTCCGCTCGGCGCGCTGATCGGCGCGGTGGCAGGCCATTTCCTCCTCGACCGCGAGGGCTCGCTGTTCGGGCCGACCCCGCGGGAGGTGGTGTTCACCACCGGGCTCGTCGCGCTCGCCGCCAAGATGGCGAAGTCGGACGGGGTGGTGACGCCCTCCGAGGTCGCGGCCTTCGCCGACATCGTGCAGGTCCCCGAGGACGAGCGCGCCGGGATCGAGCGCCTGTTCGATCTCGCCAAGCGCACCACCAGCGGCTTCGAGGGCTATGCCCGCCAGGTCGCCGACACCTTTCACGATGACCCGGCCCTGCTCGAGGACGTGCTCGACGGCCTCTTTCACATCGCCAAGGCGGACGGCGCGGTCCACGAGAGCGAGGCGCGCTACCTCGCCGAGGTGGCGGCAATCTTCGGCTTCGACGAGGCGCGCTTCGCCGCCGTCACCGCCCGGCACCTGCGGCTCGCCGACGATCCCTACGAGGTGCTGGGCGCCGCCCGCACCCTCACCGATGCCGAGCTGAAGGCGCGCTACCGGGCGCTCGTCTCTGAGAACCATCCCGACCGGGCGATCGCCCGCGGCCTGCCGCCGGCCGCGGTCGCCATCGCGACGCGGCGGCTCGCCGCCATCAACGCCGCCTACGACCGCATCGCCGCCGAGCGGCACCTGAGCTGACACAGGGCTTTATCCCCCCATGAGCCTCACCCCCGACAGCCCGGTCGCCACCCAGGTGGTGCCCTCCCCCAACCACGACGAGAGGACCCTGCCCGTCGACGCCCTGATCCTGCACTATACCGGCATGGCGACCGCCTCCGAGGCGCTGTTGCGGCTGTGCAACCCGCTCTCCAAGGTCTCGGCGCATTACCTCGTCTTCGAGGAGGGCCGGGTCGTGCAGATGGTGCCGGAGGCGCGGCGCGCCTGGCAGGCCGGCGTGTCGGCCTGGGAGGGGGTGCGGGACATGAACTCGCGCTCGATCGGCATCGAGATCGCGCATCCGGGCCACGCCGCGGACGGCACCATCGCGCCCTATCCGGCGGCGCAGATGGCATCGGTCACGGCGCTCTGCCGCGACCTCCTCGGGCGCTGGCCGATCCGCGCCGACCGGGTGCTCGGCCATTCCGACATCGCGCCCGAGCGCAAGATCGACCCGGGCGAGAGCTTTCCCTGGGAGCGGCTTCACCGCGACGGGATCGGCCACTGGGTGCCGCCGGCCCCGATCCGCGACGGGCGCTTCTTCTCCGAGGGCGATGCCGGCCAGCCGATCGAGGCGCTGCAATCGATGTTCGCGCTCTACGGCTACGACGTGCCGGTGAGCGGCACCTTCGACGCCCGGACGAAGGACGTGGTCACGGCGTTCCAGCGCCACTTCCGCCCCGCCCGGGTCGACGGGGTGGCCGATGCCTCGACCATCACCACCCTGCGCGACCTGCTGGCGGCGAAGCCAGCGTAAGCCGACCTCACCTTTCCTCGATCGTCAGCTTCTGAAACCCCTTGGCGGCGAGCTTCGGCCGCTTGGCGCTGAGGATGCGGGAATTCACCCCCGTCCAGCCGATCTCGCCCGAGAGGCGGCCGTACTCGATCTTCGGGCAGCGGTTCATCACCACGGTGACGCCCCGCGCCTCGGCCCGGGCCGCGCCCGCGTCGTTGCGCACGCCGAGCTGCATCCAGATCACCTGCGGCAGCGGGTCGAGGGCGAGCGCCTCGTCGACGAGGGGACCGGCGGCCTCGGAATTCCGGAAGATCTCGACCATGTCGACGGGCTGGGCGAGGTCGGCAAGGCGCGCCACCACCGGCCGGCCGAGGATCTCGCCCCCGGCGAAGCCCGGATTGACTGGGATCACTTGGTAGCCGCGCTCCAGCAGGTACTTGGTGACGATCCAGCTCGGCCGGGCCGGGTTGGCGGAGGCGCCGACGAGCGCGATGCTGCGCACCCGCTGCAGGATTTTCCTCAAAGCCTCGTCGTCGTAGCGATCGTGATTCATCGGGCCGCTTTCTTGTCGAGGAAGGCCGCGATGCCGTCCTCCGCCGCGCGGGCGAGCATGTTCTCGGTCATCACCCGGCCGGCATGGGCGTAGGCCTCCGCCAGCGGCATCTCCAGCTGCTCGTAGAAGGCGCGCTTGCCGACCCGCACCGTGTAGGCGCTGCGCGCCGCGATGCCGCCGGCCAGTTCCTGCGCGGCGGCGAGCGCCGTGCCGGCCGGCACCACCCGGTTGACGAGGCCGAGCGCCCTCGCCTCCTCCGCCTCCGCCATCTCGGCGGTGAGCAGCATCGCCATCGCGGCCTTGCGCGACAGGTTGCGCGACAGGGCCACCATCGGGGTCGAGCAGAACAGGCCGATCTGCACGCCGGGCGTGGCGAAGCGCGCCTCCTCGCCGGCGACCGCGAGGTCGCAGGAGGCGACGAGCTGGCAGCCGGCGGCCGTGGCGATCCCCTCGATGGCGGCGATCACCGGCTGCGGCAAAGCGGGGATCGCCATCATCACCGACGAGCAGAGATCGAACAGCTCCTTGAAGCGCGCTGCGCCGCGGTCGGCTTCCGCCCGGTAGGCGGTCATCTCCTTGAGGTCGTGGCCGGCGCAGAAGGCGGGTCCTTCCGCGGCCAGCACCACGGCGCGTACGCTCTCGTCCGCGGCGAGCCGGGCGAACTCCTCGGAGAGGGCGCTCAGCATCGCGTGCGACAGGGCGTTGCGGGCCCGCGGCCGGTTGAGGGTCAGGGTCGCGACGCCGTCGCGGTCGGCGCGGAGGATCAGGGTCTCGGACATGCGGTCTCGGGTGCGGGCGAAACGGATGGGCTATTGTCCGGTGCCGGGCGCCGTGCTGCAAGATCGTGCATGACACCGAACGGACACGCCCCACGCATGCCTTCTCTGATGATGGACCGCGACGCGGTCGCGGCCTTCCTCAACGAGGTCTTTCCGCAGATCCATCACGGAGGCCCTGGCCCGGTGGTCGAGAGCGTTGGGCCCCTCACCGCCACGATGCGCCTGCCCTATCATGAGCGCCACCTGCGGCCCGGCGGCACCCTGTCGGGCCCCGCCATGATGGGGCTCGCGGATGTCGCGCTCTACGTCGCGATCCTGGCCCAGATCGGCCCGGTGGCGCTCGCCGTCACCACCAACCTGTCGTTCAACTTCATGCGCAAGCCGGCGAAAGGAGACCTCCTGGCGGAGGCCCGCCTGCTCAAGCTCGGGCGCTCGCTCGCCGTCGGCGAGGTGCTGATTCGCAGTGCCGGTGCGGACGATCTCGTCTGTCACGCCACCGGCACCTACGCGCTGCCGCCGCGCTGAATCGGACCAGCATTTAGCGGTATCATGATACCGTATCGTTGAACCTGCTCAAAAATCTCGGCTTTTTGCCTCCCTGGAATTTTCGCATCGCTTGACGCCGGCGCGATCCTCGATTACTGAGCCGGCCATCGCCGCTGCGCGCTCGTTTCCGACCGCGGCGGCGTCCTGTTTTTCGTCCAAGACTTCCGGGACCTATCCGCGATGAAGACCTTTTCGCTGAAGCCCGCCGACGTCGACAAGAAGTGGGTGATCATCGACGCGGAGGGCCTCGTGGTCGGCCGCCTGGCGTCGGTCATCGCGATGCGTCTGCGGGGCAAGCACAAGCCCCAGTACACGCCCCACGTCGATTGCGGCGATAACGTCATCGTCATCAATGCGGAGAAGGTGAAGTTCACCGGCCGCAAGTATAATCAGAAGGTGTACTACCACCACACTGGTTACCCGGGCGGCATCAAGGAGCGCTCGGCCAAGTTCATTCTCGAGGGCCGCTTCCCCGAGCGCGTCGTCGAGAAGGCCGTGGAGCGCATGCTGCCGCGCGGCCCGCTGTTCCGGCAGATCCTGGGCAACCTCCGGGTCTATAAGGGCAACGAGCATCCCCACACCGCCCAGCAGCCGGAGACGCTCGACGTCGCCGCTCTCAACCGCAAGAACGTGAGCGCGTAAGATGGCGACCCTTCAGTCCCTCGCCGACCTCGGCCAGGCCAGCAAGGCCCAGAACTCGTCGCAGGGCGAGAACGAGGCCCCGGTCCACGTCCAGAAGCTGGACTCCCTCGGCCGCGCCTATGCCACCGGCAAGCGCAAGGACGCGATCGCCCGCGTCTGGATCAAGCCCGGCGCCGGCAAGATCACGGTGAACGACCGCCCGGTCGACACCTACTTCGCCCGCCCGGTGCTGCGCATGATCCTGCAGCAGCCGCTCCAGATCGTGGACCGCGTCGACCAGTACGACATCGTCGTCACGGTCGCCGGCGGCGGCCTCTCCGGCCAGGCCGGCGCGGTGCGCCACGGCCTGTCCAAGGCCCTGACCTACTTCGAGCCCGAGCTGCGCTCCCCGCTGAAGCGCGAAGGCTTCCTGACCCGCGATCCCCGCGTGGTCGAGCGCAAGAAGTACGGCCGCAAGAAGGCCCGTCGCAGCTTCCAGTTCTCGAAGCGCTAAGGCGACCTTTCGGTCATTGCGACATGCAGAGGGCGGGCCCGCGAGGGCCCGCCCTTTCTTCGTGACACGCTCAGGCGTTCAGCGCCCGCTCCAGCTCACCCTTCGACATCGTCGAGCGGCCCGGGATGTTCTTCGCCCGCGCCTTCTGCATCAGCTCGGCCTTGGTCGGTCCGCCGTCCCGGCTCCCGGTCTTGCTGTGCGAAGCCTTGCGCGCCGCGGCCGCCTTCTTCGCCACGTCCTTCGGCTGCTTCGAGTGCTGCCGGCCCTTGGCGCTGTCGGCGCGCTTCTTGGCCGTCGAGCGCTTGTACTCGTCGTCGGAGAGTTTTTCGCGGGCCTTCTTCGGCAGGTAGCGCTCGCCGGTCTCGCCGCTCTTTTCGCCGGACTTGGTGCCCCACTCCTCCTCGGTCCATTGCTTGAGGTGGTTGTCGGACGACTTCTTGCCCTCGTAGCCGCCGCCCTCCTCCTTGTATTCCTGCACCGCCATCTGGGCCTTGCGGGCCGACCACTGGCCGGGCTTGCCGCCCTTCGCGGAGCGGGTGACGTCCTTCTTGACCTTCTCCCAGAGCTTCGGGTCGGTCTTCTTGGCGGTGCCGGCCATGGTGGGCTCCTGTTCTCGTCTGCCGTCGATCTGGCAGCACAACCGGGGCGCGCGGCCCGGGTTCCTCTGGGGCGCGGTCCCGTTGTGGACGGCTCATGCGACACGAGACCGTCGCACACGCCGTGGCACGCTCACGGCCCGCGGACCGTCATTGGCGATTGACTCGACGGTCCACCGCCCCCAACAACGCGCGCGTCGCCCGGCATCGACCGGTCCGCGCCACGGAGCCTCTCGCCCATGACCCGCAAGCACAGCCCGAGCGTCTTCATCGACGGCGAGGCCGGCACGACCGGTCTCGGCATCCGCGAGCGCCTGGACGCCTTCACCGACATCACCGTCCGGTCGATCCCGCATGAGAGCCGCAAGGACCCGGAAGCGAAGCGCAAGCTCCTGTCCGAGGTCGACCTCGTCATCCTCTGCCTGCCCGACGAGGCCTCCCGCGAGACGGCGGCGCTCGCCGATTCGCTGCCCGGCGGCGGCCCGCGGCTTCTCGATGCCAGCACCGCCTACCGGGTCGACCCGGCCTGGACCTACGGTTTCGCGGAGCTGGCGCCGGAGCAGGAGGCCGCCATCCGGGCCTCGCGCCGCGTCTCGAATCCGGGCTGCTACCCGACCGGCGGCATCGCGCTCCTGCGTCCGCTGATCGATGCCGGCCTGATCCCGGCCGATTTCCCGATCAGTATCAACGCGGTGTCGGGCTATAGCGGCGGCGGCCGCAAGATGATCGAATCTTACGAGGCCGGCGAGGCCCCGGCCTTCCAGCTCTACGGCCTGGGCTTCGGCCACAAGCACCTGCCCGAGACCCAGACGTACAGCGGCCTGACCCGCCGCCCGATCTTCGTGCCGTCGGTGGGCAACTTCCGTCAGGGCATGCTGGTATCGATCCCGCTCCATCTCGACCTGCTACCCGGGAAGCCTAGCCCGGGCGACCTCGAGGCCGCCCTCGTCGCCCGCTACGCCGGTGCCAAGCTCGTCACGGTCGTGACCGGAGCCGAGGAAGGCGCGCATCGCGAGCGCATCGAGCCCGAGGCGCTGAACGACACCGACCGGCTCGAACTCCGGGTGTTCGGCTCCGACAGCCACCGCCACGCGGTGCTGGTCGCCCGCCTCGACAATCTCGGCAAGGGTGCGTCGGGTGCCGCGGTGCAGAACCTGCGCCTGATGCTGGATCTGGATTGAGGATCCGGTCGTCGGGGGGGGGTTAAAAATCCCTCCGGCGCCCCTGATGCGTCAATTTGTTTACTTCAGCGAACTGACACCCTCTCAGTCATTCCGGGGCCGCGCAGCGGAGCCCGGAATCCAGAACCTCAGGTCGTTCAGGAAGAGGCGGACAGCGTGCCACCTTATTCTTTTCCCGCCTGAGCGTCTGGATCCCGGGCTCCGCTGCGCGGCCCCGGGATGACCCGGAGGGTTTCAGGACCGTCGGGCGCGCCGAATGGGCCCCAAACCCAAACCTTACCCCCGCGGCGGAATCTCCAGGCCCCGCTGCACCGCGGGCCGGGCCAGCCCTCGCTCCAGCCAGGCCGGGACGTGCGTGAGCGCATCGTACTCCACCAGCTCCCGCGCCTCGTAGAAGCCGATCAGGTTGCGCACCCAGCCGAGCATCGCGATGTCGGCGATGGTGTAATCGGCGCCCATGACCCAGTCGCGGCCGGAGAGCCGGGTCTCCAGCACCCCGAGCAGCCGCTTCGACTCGTCGCGGTAGCGGTTGAGCGGCCGCTTGTCCTCGATCTCGCGGCCGGCGAACTTGTGGAAGTAGCCGAGCTGGCCGAATATCGGCCCGACCGCCGCCATCTGGAAGAAGAGCCACTGCGCGGTCTCGTAGCGCCCGGCCAGATCGGCCGGGATCAGCCGCCCGGTCTTCTCGGCGAGGTACATCAGGATCGCGCCCGATTCGAACAAAGCCAGCGGCTTGCCCCCCGGCCCGTCCGGATCGAGGATCGCCGGGATCTTGCCGTTGGGGTTGAGCGACAGGAATTCGGGCGTCCAGGTCTCGTTCTTGCCGATGGCGACGGTGTGCGCCTCGTAGGGGAGACCGAGCTCCTCCAGGGCGATCGACACCTTCACGCCGTTCGGGGTCGGGAAGGAGTAGAGCTGGATCCGGTCCGGATGCCGGGCCGGCCAGCGGGCGGTGATCGGAAAGGCGGAGAGGTCGGGCATCGCGAGAAGCTCCCTTGGAAAACTCCTTTGGGCCTCGCGACGATACCCGCCCTCCCCTCCCGGGCAAGATGGGTCGTCAGCTCTTCGCGGCGAGGTGCTTGACCACCAGCGGCAGGTGGTCGTTCCCGTGCCCCGCCTCGACCAGGCCGTCGAGATCGGCCAGCACCCCGTCGGCGACGGCGTGCGCGGCGCCCAAGGTCTCTGCCATCGCCACGTAGTAGCTCAGGTCCTTGCGGGCATTGGCGATCGAGAACCGCATCGGCGAGGAATCGCCTTCGAGCAGGTAGGGCGACAGCCGGTCGAGGGCCGCGCCGTGACCGCCGCCCTTGCGCAGCACGTCGACCAGCACCTCGGGGGCGATGCCGGCCCGGCCGGCGCTGGCGGCGGCCTCGGCGATCAGCGTGACAGACCCGAGCGACACGTAATTGTGCAGGAGCTTCAGGGTGTGGCCGGCCCCGGCCTCAGACCCGGCATGGAAGATGTTTTCCGCGAAGGCCGAGAGCAGCGGCTGCATCGCCGAGAACAGGTCAGGCTCGGCCCCGACCAGGAGGTTGAGCCGGCCTTCCGCCGCCTCCTTCGGCGTGCGGGTCATCGGCGCGTCGAGGAAGCGACCGCCGGCCTCGCGCACCGCAGCGGCGACCCGCGCCGTCGAGGCCGGGACCGCGGTCGAGCAATCGATCACCACGGTGCCGGGCTTCAGGGCGGAGAGGAGCCCGTCGTCGCCGAGGAGCACGTCCTCGACCTGCGGCGTGCCGGTGACGCACAGGATCACCACCTCGCTCGCCCGCGCCAGCGAGGCCCGGTCGGCGTGGCGCGTCGCACCCAGGGCATCGAGGTCGTCCGTCGGCTGGTTGCCCGAATGGTCGAGGTAGCCCAGCGGCCAGCCCTTGCGCGCCACGTTGAGGGCAATGCCGTGCCCCATCAGCCCGACGCCGACGATGCCGATAGTCTGCTTGGTCATGATGTCCCTCTCCCAACGATCAAGAAAAATCAGGCGAGCGCCCGGCGCACAGCCTCGGTCACCTCGGTGCAGGTCGCGCTGCCGCCGAGGTCCTGCGGCACGGCTCGGCCCTCGGCGAGCACGGTCCCGACCGCCGCCTCGATCCGGTCCGCGGCCGCCGCGAGGCCCGCGTCGCCCTTCCGGTCGGAGAGCCAGCGCAGCATCATCACCCCCGACAGGATGGTGGCGATCGGGCTCGCGACGTTCTGCCCGGCGATGTCCGGCGCCGAGCCGTGGGCGCCCTGGAACAGGGCGTGACGATCGCCGATCTCGCCCGAGGGCGAGATGCCCATGCCGCCGACTGTGGCGGCGCCGAGATCCGAGATGATGTCGCCGAACATGTTCTCGGCCACGATCACGTCGTAGAAATCCGGCCGCTTGAGCATGTGCACGGTGATCGCGTCGGCATAGGCGTAGTCGATGGCGATGTCCGGATAGTCGCCGTGCACCTCGTCGCAGATCCGGCGGAAGAAGGCGTAGGCCCGCAGGATGTTGGCCTTGTCGCAGACCGTGACCCGGCGCTGCCCGTCCCGCTTCGCGCCGTTGCGCTTCGCCGCCAGATCGAAGGCGAATCGCGCCACCCGCTCGGTCCCCTTGCGCGTCACCACGAGGCTGTCCGTGGCGATCTCGTCGCGCAGGACCACCCCGGCGCCGCGGCTGGCATAGAGCCCCTCGGTGTTCTCGCGCACGATGACGTAGTCGATGCCCCCGTTCTCGAAGGCCCGCAACGGCGAGAGCACGCCGGGCAGGAGCTTGATCGGGCGCACGTTGGCGTAGAGATCGAGGCGGAAGCGCAGGCGCAGGTGGAGATCGTTGCCGACCTCCGTCCCGTCCGGATAGACCACGCCCGGCAGGCCGGCGGCCCCGTGCAGGATCGCGTCGGAGTCGCGGCAGCCCGCGAAAGTATCCTCCGGCAGGACCTCGCCGCTCTTCCGGTAATGCCCGGCACCGCCCTCCAGCATCTCGAAGGCGAGGGTGTCGGTTCCGCAGGCCTCCGCCAGCACCGCCATCGCCGCTTGCGTCACCTCGGGGCCGATGCCGTCGCCCTCGATCGTGGCGATGCGATACTGCGCCATTTCTCCGCTCCTCCCCTTGAGATCCGCCGGCAGCGCGGAACCTTTGCGGGGGCGCGTAGCATAGCGCCGCGGGCCGCGACATCCGGTCCGACGCAAGAATGCCGACGTAAGAATGGGAGGAACCGCCGATGACCGGAGAGCCGTTCACCTACCACGTGCCGGACGCCGCGCTCGCCGACCTGCGCGAGCGCCTCGCCCGCACCCGCCTGCCCGATCAGGCGCCGGAGGCGCCCTGGACCTACGGCACGGACGTCACCTACCTCGCCGACCTCGTCGCCTATTGGCGCGACCGGTTCGACTGGCGCGCCGAGGAAGCCGCGCTCAACGCCTTCCCGCAGGCCAGGCAAAAGGTCGGCGACATCGACATGCATTACCTGCACGTGCCGGGGCGGGGGCCGAATCCCCGTCCGCTCCTCCTCTGCCACGGCTGGCCCGGCTCGGTGTTCGAGTTCCTCGACCTGATCCCGCGCCTGACCGACCCGGCCCGCTTCGGTGGCCGGCCAGAGGACGCCTTCACGGTGGTGGCGCCGTCGCTGCCCGGCTACGGCTTGTCCTTCCGCCCCGGCCAGCCGCGCCTCGGCGTCGAGGAGATCGCCGACCATTTTTCGGAGTTGATGACGCGGCTCGGCTACGAGCGCTTCATGACGCAGGGCGGCGACTGGGGCGCTTTCATTACCACGCGGCTCGCCTGGCGCCACCCGCAGCGGGTCGAGGGCCTGCACCTCAACATGCTGCCGGTGCGCCGCGACCTCTCCGGCCGCGACGCCACGCCCGAGGAAGCGGCGCATTACGCGCGCGTCGGCACCTGGCTCAAGGAGGAGACCGGCTACCAGTGGATCCAGGGTACCAAGCCCCAGACCCTGGCCTTCGCGCTCACCGACTCCCCCGCCGGCCTCGCCGCCTGGATCGCGGAGAAATTCCGGTCCTGGTCTGACTGCGACGGCGCGATCGAGACCGCGATCCCCCGCGACCGGATGCTCGCCAACATCTCGCTCTACTGGTTCACCGGCGCCATCGGTTCGTCGTTCCACCCTTATTACTCGCGCATGCACCGGCCCTGGCCGGTCCCGGATGGGGAGAAGGTGACGGTGCCGACCGCCTACGCCGCCTTCCCGAAGGAGATGGTCCGCCCGCCCCGCTCATTGGCGGAAGCCACGATGTTCTCGGATCTCCGCCGCTGGACCGAGATGCCGCGCGGCGGCCACTTCGCGGCGCTAGAGCAGCCGGATCTCCTGGCCGAGGACGTGCGGGCCTTCGCGGCCTCGCTGCCGCGATAGGATCGTGCCGCTCGGGCTTGAACGCCGGGCCTATATACCCATCTAGGGTACACACCGGCCGCGGGGTCCGGGCAGCCCCTGCCCTCCCCCGTCGCCCCGATCGGATCCTTCCGGGTCCGGCCGAGTTGACAGGCGAGCCGGCTACCCTTAAACGACCGCTCACCGACGGGGCGCCGAGACGAACGGCCAGCCCCGCAGGACTTCCCGAGAGAGAGTGAAGCAAGGGCCAGGGCAACCCGGCGCTGCTTTCTGTTCTCTAAGGGTACGAGATCTGGCTCCGGCCCGAT
>NZ_JBEXZS010000129.1:0-11750 GCF_040593685.1 Methylobacterium sp. EM32
TCCCCCGCCCCCCCGCGGCGGCTCCTGCCCGCGCTCTGGTCCGGCCGCCCGATGCGGGCGCGGCTGATGGTGGTCGTCGTCCTCATCAACCTCGTGGCGGCGGCGATCTCGGGCGCGGTCATCATCCACAAGGCGCGCACCGCCACCGAGGTCGAGACCGCGGCCTCGCTCGCCGTGGTCGAGCCGCTGGTGGCCGAGACCCTGCAGGCGCTGCAGGACGCGCCCCTGTCCGGCCTGTTCCGCACCCTCTCGCTCCGCTTCCAGGGCCTGCGCCACGTCCGGGTGACGCTCATCGACGCCGCCAACCGGCCGGCCGAGGCCGGGACGCCGCGGGAGGGCACGCGGCGGGCGCCCCGCTGGTTCGCTCAGGTGATCGCGCCGCCGGCGCAACGCCACGAGGTGCCGCTGGTCCTGCGGGGTGAGCGCATCGGCACCGCCCTCGTCACCGCCGAGCCCTCGGACGAGATCGACGAGGTCTGGGGCTACGCCCTGGCGCTCGGCCTCACCGGCCTGTCCTTGAGCCTCGCCATGCTGGCGATCCTCTTCCTCGCCTTCGGGCGGATCCTGAGCCCGCTGGCCCAGCTCGCCGCCGGGCTGACCCGGCTGGAGCAGCAGGATTACGACGCCCGCGTCGACCGGCCCGACACCCGCGAACTCGCGGTGATCGCGACCCGGTTCAACCGCCTCGCCGAGGCGCTGGGCAGCGCGCGAGCCGCCAACCTCCGGCTCACCCGGCGCCTCCTCACCGCCGAGGAGGACGAGCGCCGGCGCACGGCGCTCGAGCTCCACGACGAGTTCGGACCGTGCCTGTTCGGGCTGGAGGCCAATTCCTCCTCGATCGCCCGCATCGCCGCGACCCTCGACGAGCCCGCCCGCACCCGCCTGACCCAGCGCACCGACGACATCGCGGCGATCGTCACGCGGGTGCAGACCATCAACCGGGCCTTGCTCAACCGCCTGCGCCCGGCCGGCCTCGGCCAGGTGCCTCTGAGCCGCTGCCTCGAACTCCTGGTGCGCGAGGCCGCCCGGCACCATCCCGAGACCGCGGTCGAGGGGCATGTCACGGGCTTGAAAACCGGCTACGGCGACCTCGTCGACCTCACCGTTTATCGCTGCGTGCAGGAGGGCCTGACCAACGCGCTCCGCCATGCCGGAGCGTCACGGGTGACGGTGGAGGTCGCCGAGCGGGAGGGCAGCCTGCACCTCGCCGTCGACGACGACGGGACCGGCCTGACCCGGGATCGGGGCGAGGGGCGAGGCGAGGGACGGGGATTGGCCGGGATGCGCGAGCGGGTCGAGGGCCTGGGCGGCCGGCTCGCCCTGGTGCCGCGCGAGCCGGGCACGTCGCTGCGGATCGTGCTCCCAACCGGGACGCCCGAGGAGGAGACCCCGTGACCCGCGTCGTCGTCGTTGACGATCACCCGATCGTGCTCCAGGGCGCCCGGCGCCTGCTGGAGGATGCGGGCGCCGAGGTGCGCGGCGCCGCCGGCCTGCCGGAGGGCTACCGCGCCATCCTGCGCCACCGGCCCGAGGTGGCGGTGATCGACCTCACCTTTCCCGGCCGGGATCTCGCCGGCCTCGCACTGATCGGCCGGGTGCGCAAGCGCGCCCCCGCCACCCGGGTGCTGGTGTTCAGCATGCACGCCGACCCGGCGATCGTCGCCCGGGCGCTGGCCGCCGGCGCCGTCGGCTACGTCCTCAAGGACGCGCCGGCTGGCGACCTGGTGCGGGCCTACGAGCAGGTCCGGGCCGGGCGGCCCTATCTCGACGGGCGCCTCGCCACCGAGGTCGCCCTGCTCCAGGCCGATCCGCGCCGCTCGCTGCTCGGGACCTTGAGCCTGCGCGAGCGCCGCATCCTGGCCCTGCTGGCGGAGGGCCGGGGCTACGCGGCGATCGCCGAGGATCTGTCGGTCAGCTACAAGACGGTGACGAATGCCTGTGCGGCCCTGCGGCAGCGGCTCGGGGTGGCGACGCTGACCGAGCTGACGCATTTCGCCGTGCGGCACGTGGCGGATCTGCGGTGAGACGATCGCCGCCGTGCGAAGCCCGAACCCTCACCGGCGCTTCGCGACGTGAGCGGGGAAGCTTGGTCGGGCACGCACCGCGATCTACGGCTTGCCGAGATCCGCGGGCGTCATGCAGAACGACAACCTGTGCTGCCCGATGACGATCGCGCCGTCCTCGCGCAGGCCCGGAAGGGCATCCGTCGAAAAGTGCTGCCGCACGCGGGCCTGCACGATCTCCGGATCGTAGCCCGAGAGGAGCACGACCCAGTCGGCCGTGCCGTCGGAGCCGCGGATTTCCTGCTCCCGCGTCGGCGCGCTGGTCCGGGGCGTGTCCGTCACCAGCAGATGCGCGCCGGTCAGGCCCGGCCTGGCAGCCAGCTCCGCGAGCGTGCCGACGATCCGGTCCCGCAACGCCGACCGGTCCTCACGACCGGGCGACAGCCGCACCGTGGCGAGCGAGGTCGCCACGCCGCCACCGAAACTCGCCTCGACGCGGCACTGGCTGCGCACCATGCCGAGATGATGGGGCATCATCGTCGTCGACCAGGGTGTGGGCGCGTTGAGCCGGTCCAGGTATCCCGTCGAAGTGAGTGTCTCGTACGCGTCGAGCTCGTAGAGCACGAAGAAGTCATCAGCCTCGAGCGTGCTCGTCCAGCGCGACCCGCGCAGGAAGCCGGGAATGCTCAGCCGCTCTGGAAAGTGCTCGTGAGAATGCCAGTCGCCGAACTCGGCGCGCCTCTCCGGCTTGATGCTCCACCACATCGCGACGGCGGCTCGGCCCAGTAAAGACATGCTTGCCTCTCATCTTCGCGGGATATCGGGTGGCAGCGCGGCAAGCGGTCGCCGAGCGCCAGGATCACGGCTCACCCGAAGGACGCCCCCGCTGCCTCCTCCAGGATCTGAAAGGCCTGATCGCCGAACTTGCGGCGAACCTCCGTGTAGTAGCCGGACGATCTCAGCTTCGCCCTGAACGAGTCGGCATCGACATCGTTGAACGCGATTCCGCTCTTGATCATCGTGTCGCGATAGCTCTGCTCCAGGCCGGCGAGATCGGCGCGCTGCGCCCGTCCCGCCTGGTTCAACCGGTTCTCGACGATGTCCTGAAGCTTTTCCGGGATTCCCTTCCAGACCCGGCCGTTGAACAGGACCCAGTTGCCCTGCCAGATGTGGTTGCTCAACGAGCAGAATTTCTGAACCTCGTGGAAGCGCGAGGTCACGATCAGGCTGAGAGGGTTTTCCTGGGCATCGACGATCCGGGTCTGCAAGGCGGGGTAGACGTCGGTGAACTGCACGCTGGTCGGCGCCGCGTCCAGCGCCCTGAACAGGCTGGTATAGGCCGCCGCGCTGGGGACGCGGATCTTCAACCCGCTCAGATCGGCCACCGTCCTGATCGGCTTCACCGATGTGGTGATCTCCCGGAAGCCGAGATCCCATGACGTGCGGGCGGCATACAGGTTGCTCTTCGCGAAAGCGTCCCGGATGTAGGCGCCGAGCTTGCCGTCCATGGCCGGCCAGACCTTCGACGCGTCGGCGAAGGCGAAGCCGGTTCCGTCCAGGGCCGCCGCGGGCACGACCGTCGACACGACGAGGCCGCCGATGACGTAGCCCTCGACGGCGCCCGACCGGAGCTGGCTGAGCGTGTCCGCCTCGCCGCCGAGCTGGCCGTTCGGGAAGATGCGCAGCTCGACCCGTCCGTCGGTGTCCTTCTGGATCCTGTCGGCGGCCTCCAGGAGACGGGTGTTCGTCGGATGCGCCGCGGCCAACGGGTGCGCGATCTTGAGGCTGAACTCGGCCGCGGCGGCGCGGCGGACGAACGGTGCGGCGACCAGCGGCGCGGCCGCGATCATGGCCAGCGCCTGCCTGCGCCGAATGAGGGTCGTCCCCATCGTCGTCCTCCTCCCATGTCGAGCCGTCGCTGCCCGCGATCTGAGCACTCCTGTCGTATCGCCACGGATCGACGCCGCAACGTTTTTTGACTATCTTTCAAAATTTGAAAGATAGCGTGAAAAACGGGACGCCGGGATGAGCGGATCGATGGAGAAGGCGCTCGCCATCCTGGAATACCTGTCCACCCGCCCGCACGGCGCACCGCTCGTGTCGATCGCGACCGACCTCAACCAGATCCGGAGCGGGTGCCATCGCACGCTGAACGAGCTGATGAAGTACGGTTACGTGCGGCTCGTGCAGCGCGGCGAGTACGCGCTGACCACGAAGCTCTCCTCGATGGGAATGAGCTTCCTGAGCAAGTCCGGCATCATCGACATCGCGCAGCCGGTCATGAACCGATTGGCGAGGGAGACGGAGGAACTCGTCCGCCTCGCCATCCTCGACGGGAACAGGCTGACCCTGGTCGCGAAGGCGGTGGGGTCGAAGGTCGGGCTGCTCTACGATCCCGACATGGGCATCGACCTGACGCTCTCCTGCAGCGCGGCGGGCCATGCCTGGCTCGCGACCCTGAGCGACCAGCAGGCGACCGAGGCCGTGGTGCATCAGGGCCTGGGCGATCCTGCGAGCTACGGGCCGAACGCGCCGGTCACCGTGGACGCCCTCCTGGCGATGCTGCACGAGCATCGGAAGCGGGGCTTCAGCATGATCAGGGACGTGTACGCTCCCGGAATGAGCTCGATGGCCGCGGTCGTCCGGCGCAAGGGCGAGCCCGCGGCCGGCGCCCTGATCGTCGCCGGCCCGTCCTCCCGCTTCACGGAGGAGCGCATGCTCGGCGTCGGCCCCAGCCTGCTCAGGATGGCAAACGAACTCGCGCTCATCGGGAGCGCGTCGCCGCTGCTCAAGACGAACGCGGGCGGCACGTGGGGCAACATGGCTTGACGCGCCCCGTGATCGCGAGCCCCGGAGCGGAAACCGCGATGGTCGTCACCTGAGCGAGCGGACAGCCGCTCCCGCCTACAACGCCTCCCCCCGCATCAACCGCGGCTGGCGCCCCCGCAATCCCGCCGCCTCGCGGATGAACAGCCGCTTCAACCCCGGCAGCCGGTCGACGAGGCCGAGGCCGAGGTCGCGGGCAAGGCGGACCGGCAGCGCATCGTTCGAGAACAGCCGGTTGAGGCCGTCGGTGGCCGCCCCCATCGCCAGCGTGTCGAAGCGCCGGCTGCGCTCGTAGGTCTCCAGCGCCTCCGGCCCGCCCGGATCGAGGCCGAGGCGCATCGTGTCGGCCAGCGCCTCCGCCAGGGCGGCGGCGCTGCGCAGCCCCAGGTTCAGGCCCTGGCCGGCGATCGGGTGGATGACGTGGGCGGCATCCCCCAAAAGCATCAGGCGCTTCGCGCCGAAGCGCCGGGCGATGCCGAAGGAGAGCGGATAGGCCCGCAAGGGGGATTCGAGCGCGATGCGGCCGAGGGCGAGGCCGAAGCGGCGCTCGACCTCGATCAGCGCCTCCTCGGGCCCGCCGCCGAGGAGGGCCGGCACCTCGGATTGCCGCTCGGTCCAGACGATCGAGGAGCGGTGGCCCAGCGGCCCGCCGGGGGGCAGCGGCAGCACCGCGAAAGGGCCCGACGGCAAAAAGTGCTCGATCGCCCGGCCCTCGTGGTCGCGCTCGTGCGCCACGGTCGCGACGATGCCCGACTGGGGATAGGACCAGCCGACCCAGCCGATGCCGGCGGCCTCGCGCAGGCGCGAGCGGGCGCCGTCCGCCGCCACGACGAGGTTGGCGCGGATCCGACGCCCGTCCGGCAGGCGCGCGGCGATCCGGTCCGCCTCCGGCACGGCCGAGAGGACGGGGCTTGCCTCCAGCACCACACCCGCCGCCGCCGCGGCATCGCGCAACGCCGTGAGCAGGCCGCCGCCCTCGATCATGTGGGCGAAGGGCTCTCCTTGAGCCACCTCGCCCTCGAAGGTCAGGAAGGTCGGCCGCACCGGGTCGGCGAGGCGGCTGTCGGTGACGACCATCTCGCGGATCGGCTGGGCACTCGCGCTCACCGCGTCCCACACGCCAAGGCGCTCCAGCATCCGCCGGGCGGCGGCCGCGACCGCGTAGGCGCGCAGGTCCCGCGGGGCGTCCGGCCGGCCGAAGGCCGGGTCGCAGACCGTGACCTGCACCGCTTCTCCCAGAGCCTGCCGCAGGGCGAGAGCCAGCGCCAGCCCCGGCAGCCCGCCGCCCGCGACGACGATCTCCCGCGCCGCTCCCCGTCGTCCGCTCACGCCGTCACCCTGCGCCATCTCGCGATCGCCCGCTGCTCGTCTGGTCGGCACGGCTCATAGCACAAGCGGCGCGTCTCGCGTCGCTTGACGGCGCGCCCCGGCCTGCGTCAGCTACGCGCCCCTCCCTCGATCCGGAATCCGTCCCGTGCGCGCGGTCGCCGACCTCCTCGACATCCTCGACCTGGAAAAGCTGGAGGAGAACCTCTTCCGGGGCCGCTCGCCCAAGGACCGCTGGCAGCGGGTCTATGGCGGCCAGGTGATCGGCCAGGCCCTGGTCGCGGCGACCCGCACCGTGCCGCCGGAGCGCCGGCCGCACTCGCTCCACGCCTATTTCCTGCTCGGCGGCGACCCGAAGGTGCCGATCGTCTACGAGGTCGATCGCATCCGCGACGGCCGCAGCTTCACCACCCGCCGGGTGGTGGCGATCCAGCACGGCCGGCCGATCTTCTCGATGTCGGCCTCCTACCACGTCGAGGAACCGGGCTTCGACCACCAGGCCGAGATGCCGGCGGTGCCGATGCCGGAGGACCTGCCCGGCGAGGGTTTGCTCAAGGCCAAGATGCTTCAAGATAAGGTGCTGCCGCGGATGCCCGAGCCGGTCCGGACCTATTTCCAGAGCGAGCGGCCGATCGAGCTGCGCCCGGTCGAGATCGAGCGCTACGCCTCCCGCACGCCCGGGCCGCCGCGCTTCCACGTCTGGATCCGGGCGACCTCGCCCCTGCCGGACGATCCGGCGATCCACCAGGCGGTGCTGGCCTACGCCTCCGACATGACGCTGCTCGACACCTCGCTCATCCCGCACGGCCGCACGGTGTTCGAGAGCGAGATCCAGCCGGCGAGCCTCGACCACGCCCTGTGGTTCCACCGGCCGTTCCGGGCCGACGAGTGGCTGCTCTACGCCCAGGACAGCCCGAGCGCGTCCGGCGGCTGCGGCGTCTCCCGCGGTCTGATCTTCACCCGCGACGGCACCCTCGTGGCCTCGGTCGCGCAAGAGGGCATGATCCGCGAGAAGCGTGTGGTGCCCGAGCCCGAGGCCTGAGCCCTCCCTGCCCTCCATTTGGGCAGATGGCGATTTTTTCACCGGTATTGCCGCCATGAGCGGCTTCATTATCCGCAATCGGCCCAGGAACCGGGCAGCTTGTCCGTAGGTTCGCTGCCGCGCCGTGGCACGTTCCTTGATAGATGCCTTTCGAGACCGGTACCGGGGCCCACGGGTTCGCCGCGGTGCCGGATCACGCCTCATGCCAGCTCAAAGCCGGCGCGGGGTCGCCGAAATCGAAAGGGGGCTCGTCCCATGAAGATCGTCATGGCCATCATCAAGCCGTTCAAGCTGGAGGAGGTCCGCGACGCCCTCACCAGCATCGGCGTGCACGGCCTGACCGTGACCGAAGTGAAGGGCTACGGCCGGCAGAAGGGGCATACCGAGATCTATCGCGGGGCCGAGTACGCCGTCAGCTTCCTGCCCAAGCTCAAGATCGAGGTGGCGGTGGCGGTCGACCTCGTCTCGAACGTCGTCGACACCATCGCGGCCGCCGCCCGCACCGGCCAGATCGGCGACGGCAAGATCTTCGTGATGCCGCTCGAGAAGGCCGTGCGCATCCGCACCGGCGAGACCGACGTCGACGCCCTCTGACGGCGCCACCCGCGCGGGGCCTTTTTCGGCGCCCCGCCGCCCTTCCTTCCCGTCACTGCCTTCGAGTCCATCGGGAGTTCCTCTTCCATGAAGCTTCGCAACGTCCTGGCTCTCGGCCTGGGAGGCGCCGCGCTGGCGCTGGTCCTGGTGGAGCCGTCCCTGGCGCAGACGCCGACCGTCGAGGCCGCTCCGGCCGCGGCGGCGGCGCCGGTGCCCAACAAGGGCGATACCGCCTGGATGCTGATCTCGTCGGCGCTGGTGCTGATGATGTCGATCCCCGGGCTGGCGCTGTTCTACGGCGGCCTGGTCCGCACCAAGAACATGCTGTCGCTGCTGACCCAGGTCTTCGCCATCGTCAGCCTCGCCTGCATCGTCTGGGTGTTCTTCGGCTACAGCCTCGCCTTCACCAACGGTGGCGGCCTCAACGACTTCGTGGGCGGCTTCTCGAAGGCGTTCCTGCGCGGCGTCGACGCCAACTCGGTCGTGGCGACCTTCTCGAACGGCGTCGTCATCCCCGAATACGTCTACATCTGCTTCCAGATGACGTTCGCGATGATCACCCCGGCGCTGATCGTCGGCGCCTTCGCCGAGCGCATGAAGTTCTCGGCCCTGATGCTGTTCTGCCTGCTGTGGCTGATCTTCATCTACTTCCCGATGGCGCACATGGTCTGGTACTGGGGCGGCCCCGACGCGGTCGGCAACGCCGCCAAGGCGCTCGCCGCGGCCACCGACGAGGCCTCGAAGAAGGCGGCCCAGGACGCGCTCGACGCCGTCAACGCCGATGCCGGCCTGCTGTTCAAGTGGGGCGCCCTCGACTTCGCCGGCGGCACCGTGGTGCACATCAACGCGGGCATCGCCGGCATCGTCGGCTGCCTGATGATCGGCAAGCGCATCGGCTACGGCCGCGACCTGCTCGCCCCGCACTCGCTCACCATGACGATGATCGGCGCCTCGCTGCTCTGGGTCGGCTGGTTCGGCTTCAACGCCGGCTCCAACCTCGAGGCCAACGGCTCGGCGGCGCTCGCGATGATCAACACCTTCGTGGCCACCGCGGCGGCCGGCCTGTCCTGGCTCCTCGTCGAGTGGGCCGCCAAGGGCAAGCCCTCGCTGCTCGGCATGCTCTCGGGCGCGGTCGCCGGCCTCGTCGCCGTCACCCCGGCCTGCGGCTTCGCCGGCCCGATGGGCTCGATCGTGCTCGGCCTCGTCGCCGGCGCCGTCTGCTTCGTGATGTGCTCGACCGTCAAGAACGCGCTCGGCTACGACGACTCCCTCGACGTCTTCGGCGTGCACTGCGTCGGCGGCATCCTGGGCGCGCTCGCCACCGGCATCCTGGTCAACCCGGCTTTGGGCGGCGTCGGCGCCCCCGACTACGCGACGAAGCCCGGCGAGCTGGTGGCAGCGGCCTACGAGTTCGGCCCGGCCTTCCTGTCCCAGGCCAAGGCGGTCGGCTTCACCATCATCTGGTCGGGAGTCGGCTCGGCGATCCTCTACAAGATCGTCGACGTGGTGGTCGGCCTGCGCGTGACGACGGACGAGGAGCGCGAGGGCCTCGATCTCGCCGATCACGGCGAGCGGGCTTACAACTACTGAGACTTGGGGGGCCGGGGCGGAGACGTCCCGGCGCTCATCGGAGAATGTGGAAGGGCCCCGGTGCGGTTGCGCCGGGGCTTTTTCGTGTTTCGAGACCATCCCTGCGATTTCCACCTCACAGGGTCATCCCGGGGCCGCGCAGCGGAGCCCGGGATCCAGAACCGCAAGAGTTTCAGACGGAGGCGGAACGCTGTCCGCCCTATCCTGAATGATCCGTGGTTCTGGATTCCGGGCTCCGCTGCGCGGCCCCGGAATGACGATGGAGGTCTTCAAGCCCGCCGGCGAGGCACGGTCTCCTTCACCGGATAGCGCCTGGCAATGTGGCGCAGGAAGGTCCGGGCCGCATGCGCGGTGTCGGGATCGGGCAAGACAGGACCGGATAAGTCGGCACGGGGCAGGACAGGAGAGGACATCGATGCCTCGCGCAGAGCAGGCGGGCCGAACCCGCCATCCACCGAAAATCCTTAGCAGATCCGGCACCGTCCCGCCGCTTCCCCGCAATGCCGCAAGACGCAGTTAGCCTTAAACCACCATTAACCGCATCGCCCCATCCTCACAGTCCAGTTCCGCGTACCCGGTCCAGCCCCGCATGCGTTCGCTTCGTCGCTCGGCCTCGCCCTACGATGGCCTCATCGACACGTTCCGCGCGTTCCTGACGCGGCGGGCCACAGAAGTCACCGGCCTCGCCCTGCTCGTCGGGGCGGCGTGCTTCACCGTGGCCCTGGCGACCTGGTCGATCGACGACCCGAGCCTCAACCACGCCACCTCGCGCTCCGCCCGCAACCTCCTCGGCTTCGGCGGTGCGGTGGTGTCGGATCTCGGCATGCAGCTCCTGGGCCTCGGCGCGCTCGCCTTCGCGCTGCCGCCGGCGGTGTGGGGCATGCGGTTGCTTCGCACCCACCGGCTGGCGCGGCTGCAATTGCGGCTGGTGCTCTGGATCATCGGTTTCGGCGCGGCGAGCGGCATGGCGAGCGCGCTGCCGCCGACCGCGCGCTGGCCGCTGCCGACCGGCCTCGGCGGGGTCGCGGGCGACGCGCTGCTCGGCGCCGCCAAGGCGATCGCCGGTCCGGCCGGCGCCTTCGCGGGCTTCCTCTACGCGGCGGTCGCGGTGGTCAGCCTGACCGGCGCCTGCGGCTTCGGCCTGATCGAGGACGAGGAGGGCGACGACGAGGCCGAGTCCTACGCCCCGGTGGTGAGCCGCTACGACGAGCGGCAGACCCGTCGCGGCGCGGGCCCGGCCCATGACGACGAGTCGCCCGGGCTCGGCCTCGCCTCTCTCGGGGCACTCGCCCACCTGGCGATCAGCGCGAGGAGCGCCGTGGCGCAGAAGATCGACGCGATCCGCGACGGCTCCTGGCGTCACGGTGCCGCCGACCCCTACGCGGGCAACTCGCCGGCTCTGGCCGCCCGCCGCGCCTTCGCCGAGCCCGGCGAGGACGAGGCCTGGGACGAGCCCGCGGCCGAGCGGGCTGCGGAGCGTCCGTCGAAGGCCGGCCGCCGCGAGCCGGTCTTCGCGGAGGCTCCCCCGCGCCGGGTCGAGGCGGGTTCGCGCCGGGCCGAGCCGGTCTTCGAGGACGACTCCGCGGACGAGGACGAGGCGGAGGCGCCGCGCGGCCGCGTCGCGCCCCCTCCCCCGCCGATCCAGACCCGCCGCGCGCCGGCTCCCGCGCCGGCCGCACCGGATTCCTACGAGATGCCCGCGCTGACGCTGCTCGCCGAGCCGCGCCACCCGGCCCCGAGCGCCGCCGTCTCGACCGACGCCCTGGAGCAGAACGCCACCCTGCTCGAATCGACGCTGGAGGATTTCGGGGTGCGCGGCGAGATCCTGGCCGTGCGCCCCGGTCCCGTCGTCACGCTCTACGAGTTGGAGCCGGCGCCGGGCACCAAGTCGAGCCGCGTCATCTCGCTCGCCGACGACATCGCCCGCTCGATGTCCGCCATCTCCGCCCGCGTCGCCGTCGTGCAGGGCCGCAACGCCATCGGCATCGAGTTGCCCAACGCCAAGCGCGAGACGGTGTACCTGCGCGAGCTCCTGGCCTCTCCGGCCTTCGCCGAGACCAAGCAGAAGCTCGCGCTCTGCTTAGGGAAAAATATCGGCGGCGAGGCGATCATCGCCGACCTCGCCCGCATGCCCCACCTGCTCGTCGCCGGCACCACCGGCTCGGGCAAGTCGGTCGCCATCAACACCATGATCCTGTCGCTGCTCTACCGGATGACCCCGGAGGAGTGCCGCCTGATCATGGTCGATCCCAAGATGCTGGAATTGTCGGTCTATGACGGCATCCCGCACCTGCTCTCCCCCGTCGTCACCGACCCGAAGAAGGCGGTCATCGCCCTCAAATGGGCGGTGCGCGAGATGGAGGAGCGCT